>JAHFTI010000437.1 GCA_023265535.1 Opitutaceae bacterium | reverse complement strand
AAGGCCAAGGGGGAGCAGCACCGCGCCGAGGAGCAGGACAAGGCTCCTGGAGCGAAGGATCTCGCCGCGCCTGCGCCACCATTCCTTCACCTCGCCGAGGATGGGAATGACAACGAACCAGGCGATCTCAATCGCAAAGAGGACAATGCCCAGGACCTTGAAGAAAAAGGCGTACACGAACACCGCGATGCCCACGAAGACCACAAGGCGGTACAGCCAGATGAACACGGCCAGGCCCACGAGGAACCGGCGCAGGGGCCTGGGGAAATGCTCGGGGGGCGGCTCGTCCAGGCCGAATAGCAGCCTGCGCAGGCGCCAGCGAGCCAGGGCGAAGCAGCGGCTGTGCAGGTTGGGGATATCCAGCGCGTCCGAGAGCAGGTAGTAGCCGTCGAAACGCATGATGGGACTGATGTTGATGAGCAGCGACTTGATCCAGGTGGTGGTGACCACGAAGAAACAGGCGGCGCGGAGCGCCCCCTCCGGAAGCAGGCCCCAGGCAAGCGTGGCCCATGCTGCAATGGCAAACTCCGAGAGCATGCCCGCGGCGCCGATGAACAGCCGGGGCCGGCGCTCGCGCAGCTTCCAGGCCTCGTTCGTGTCGGTGTAGGCGACCGGCGTCATGACCAGGAAGGCGATGCCCATGCTGGGCACGCGGCAGCCAAAGTGCACTGCGGCCAGGCCATGGCCGAACTCGTGCACCACCTTGATCAGGACCAGCACGATGACATAGCCCAGGAAACCGTGGAAATTGCTGAAATCGACCCAGGTGGCGCTGAAACCCGCCCATTGCCGCACGAGAATCACGAGACCTGCGACCAAGGCCGAGGCGCTCAGCCACCAAAAGCCGGGGCGAAAGAGAAACCCAAGACGGTCATGCAGCCAGCGCAGCAGACGCTCGGGCCGCACCAGCGGAATGCGGAAGAAGAGATAGTTGTGCACCAACCACAGCCACCAGTCGGGGCGCAGGCGCGCACGCAGGCCCGCCAGGGCGGCGGAGTTGTCCGCCCCTGCCAGGTGCAGGAGCTGGTTGCTGTTCGCGAACTTCAGGAGCTCGATGACATCGGCCTCGCTGGTTTCCAGCGGGGTCTGTGCGCTGACCTGGCCGGCGATCTGGGCCGGGTCGCCCAGGCTCCAGCGGCTCAGGATCTCAAAGGTCGGCCAGTCGAGGCGGAAGAAACGGTTTCGGACGGGATCATGGAGGATCCAGCCGGGCTGGCCATCATGGCCGCGGGGGCCCTCGGTGACGACGAGTTCCTCCCTGAGTGGGGGCAGTTTCAAGGCTCAGATTCCCAGGTATTCACGTGCAGCCGCCAAGGGACGCCGGAGCACCCAGTACACCAGCGGCACGCGGCCGCCGGAAAAGCGGACCGTGCCCTGCAGGCCCACCCGATGTCCACTGCCCTGCGTCAGGCGGGCGCGCACACGATAGGCATAGGTCGCGTCGGGACGGCGGATGGCCTCGTAGGAAACAAGGCGCACTGCGCCCTCGACGGGCTCCAGGGGACTGGAGGAGAGATAAAGGCGCGCTGGCGCGCCGAGCGGAAGGTCAATGGCATCGGACACGGGCAGCCAGGCCTCGATCTCCTTGTCCTCGGGCTCGGCCAGACGGAGCACCCGCTGGCCCGCCACCACCGGCCTGCCGACCCAGTCGGCCGCATCGTCGATGAAGGCGATGCCGCCACGCGGGGCGAGCACCTTGTTGCGGGCAAGCTGCGACTGGAGGTATTCCACCTCAAGGCGCTTCTCCTCGAGGTTGCCCTTCGCGGCGGCCAGGGCGTTGCGCGCCTTGGGATCATAGAGGGCCTGCTGGCTCACCTGCCTGGCTTCCGTCTCCGCGGTGCGCAGGGCCTCGGTCACCACGGCAAGTCGGCTGGAAAGCGACGCGTCGTCATAGGTGAAGAGGGGCTGGCCCGCCTTCACGACATCGTTGGTGCGGACATGGACCGCCTGGATCACCCCCTCGAGGGGCGCGCGGACGGCAAGTGGATCGGCGGGCACCAACTCCCCGGGGGACAGCACGCTGATGCGGACGGGCAGCAGCAGCAGCGCTACAATGGCAAGGGCCCAGATGACGGGTCTGCGGCGCAGGCTGGCCGGGAAACGCCGGACCTGGCGCAGCAGGAGCCCGCCCAGGCCGGGGCGGGCGACCGCGCGCAGGGCGCAGTGCCAGGTGGCCATCCATTCGGAGAAAAGCCGGGCGTCGAACTCGCGCCAGGGAAGCTCGCGTGCGAGCAGGAGACCGCCGGCGTGTTCGTCCCCCTCTCCAAACGGAATCCACAGCCCGCAGGGCGGCAGCCACTGGGACCATTCGGAGGCAAGGGCCGCCGGAAGGCCGTCCGCGGAGACCGGACCTGCAGCTGTAGTTGGAAGATGGGTACAGGCGCGGGAAAGCCACTGGACGTAGGGGGCGTTGGCCTCCACCTCGACCAGCCCGGAGAGCGCCACCACGCCTGAGCGGGCGTACCAGAGCGCAGCCTGCCGATAGGGAGCCAGCAGGTGCGAGTCATTGACCGCCACGAACTGCAGCGCCGCCACGCCCGGCGACGAGCGCGCACGCCTTATCAGCTCAAGCAGCAACTCCAGGGGGCCTGGAGCGGGGGATGCTTTCTGGGATTCTGGCACCAAGGCAGTGTGGGTATTCCTCAGCGTGTGACGAGCGTGAAGGCAGCCCCGCGCGGAGCAAGGTAGGCCATGCTGCGGAACTGGTCACGCAGGCCGAGGCCGCCCTGGGGACCGATCTGCGGCTTGCCGACAATGAACCGGAAAAGGGCCTCCGCCTGATTTCCGTTGGAATCGCGGGCAAGGACCTTGATGTGCAGTTCACCGGTGAAATTGCGCGGGGCGATGCCGCGGAAGACGCCGCTCACACGGTCAAACTCGAGCCAGGACGGCAACGGGGAACCGTCGGCCAGCGTGGCGTGCAGGATGATCTGGGCCCCGGGGGAGGTGTGCGCGAAGGCGTCACCGGGGATGGTGAAGCGGACGATGCTGTCGGGCTCGGCGTATTGGTCGGGCACACCACGATAGAACACGAGGTTGCTGTTGCCTCCTGGGAGCACCGTCACCGCGAAACCCTGCGGCTCGGCCGGGCGCGGCACCTCGGGGACCAGCGGCGTCTCCACCACCTGCGCGGTGATGATCAGGTCGACTGAGGGGCTCTCGACGACCGGGCTGCTCGCGGGCTGCTGAGGCAGTGAAACCCCGGGCGTCGGTGTGGATACCACCGGCGTGGTGACGATAATGACGGGTGCCTGCAGGTCGTTGGCGCCGCTGAGGGTCACCGTCACCACTGCAGTGGAGGTCTGCCCGGCCTGGTCGGTGACGCGGTAGCTGAACGTGTCGCTGAGGGTGTCCCCGGCGTCGAGCAGTTCCACCGCCGGGTCGGCGTTGTTGACGGTGTAGGTGTAGGATCCGTTGCTGGAGAGGACAAGGGTGCCATGCGCACCTGAGAGACTGACACCGCCTGCGGTCACGGGGACGGCAGTGCCTCCGATGGTCGCACCGGCCTGGGCGGCGGTCACGGTGATGCCGGAGCCCGCGTCGTTGCCGAGCACATTCCCGGAGGGGTTGGTGCCGGGGATGGCATTCTCGATTCCGCCGGCCTCCGTGGCGACGGCCGTGTCCGCGCCGGTGCTGGGTGCGGGCGGGTTGGAAATGAGGAGGCTGAACGTGGCCGAGGAGCTGAGCTGGCCGTCCGTGCCCGTGACACGGAGCACGAGGGACCCGGGCGTGGTGCCTGCGGGCGGCGTACCCGTGAAGGTCCGCGTGGACGGGTTGAAGACCAGCCAGGCAGGCAACGGACTGCCATCGGACAGGGTGGCGCTGTAGGTGAGAGCACCATTGTCCACATCGGTGAACGCGGGTACCAGGATCGAGGGCAGCGGTGCTCCCACTATCACCGCAGGATTGCTGATCACGGAAACCACCGGGGCGTCGTTTGCCCCGTGTAGTGTGATCGTCACTACAGCGGTGGAGGCCTGCCCGGCCTGGTCGGTGATGCGGTAGGTGAAGGTGTCCGTGAGGGTGTCGCCCGTGTTGAGGGCCTCGACGGCGCTGTCGGCATTGTTGATGACGTACCTGTAGCTTCCGTCGGCGGCGAGGGTGAGCGTGCCATGGGCACCTGTGAGGGTGACGCCAGCCGCGGTGACCGTGCTGGCAGCCGTGGTGAGCGAGGTGCCGGCCTGGGC
>JAHFTI010000436.1 GCA_023265535.1 Opitutaceae bacterium | reverse complement strand
CACGGAGGGCGCCTTCAAGATCTCCGACGTCGAAGGTGGCGACCCTGTCGCCATTACGGTCGCTGGTTCCGCTGGTGTTTTTCACCCGGTCATGGTCTTCGAGACGCCTTCCTTCGAGGAGGACAATGAGCAGGAGAATAAACCCCTCCCGCGTCCCGATATCGATGCCGTCATCCGAAATGCCGCCAATCCGATCGTGAAGAAGACGGAGCGCTGGAACATGGAGGTCGACGAGGTCCTGCGTCTGCCCACCCTGTTCAACGGATCGATGAGCGGCCAGGCCGATGGCCTCTGTACCTACTGGTGCCCGAGGCATAAGGCGACGACCAATGCTCCCAAAATTGCCATTAAATCCGAGGATGGCTTCCCCGTCACCATCACCCGCGATTCGAAGCTCGGCTATGGCAAGGACTGGTCGAAGACCACGGTCAAGATCGAGTCGACGAAGCCGGGCGACGTGAAGGTGAAGACGAACGTGCTCGCCTGAGGCCCTGGGCATTCACCCCTAACTGAGCAATCCAAATGCCCAACCTCACTCCCGAGCAGGAAATCACCGGGGTCACTCCCGTCACGCTTGTCTTTAAGACCGGCCGCAAGGAACGCCACCAGTTCCGTCAGCTGGAGCTGGTGGAGATCTACAAATACATCGATGCGATCGCGCTCGATGAGACGCCGCGCATCGTGGCGCTGTGCCTGGGACAGCCCGTGGACTGGATCAACCAGCTCACGCCGGAGAGCTATGCCGAGCTCGCCAAGCTCGTGCATGCTCAAAATTTTACCACGGCGATGGTGATCGTGGGCAGCGATCCCGTCGCCGCGGCGAGATTCGGAAAGGTCCTGGCCCAGCTTCAGACGAGTGCGCAAGCCCTGCTGAGCAGCTCTCAAGACTCATCGCCCGCGCCGGCGCCCTCGGCATCTGCGGAGGGGACATCGACCGAATCCTCCACCTCACCCTCGCCCGCCTCGACCGCATGATCGAGGAGTCGACCCGACAACAGGCCCGCCTGCAGCTGCGCACGCTCGATGCAGTCCAGGCGGGAATGTCCGGGGGAGACGCAGCCAAGGAGCTGCGTGAGGCGATCCAGGAGGAGATCGGCGACCAGGGCTAATCGAGCGGCCCTTTGGGTTTGTTGGAGATCCCAGTGATCAGGGCAACGACCAGGCACAGCGCGATCGTAACAACGATCACCACGCCAGTGCTCGGAGAGAGCAGCAACAGGAACCCCAGCACCGCACACAGCGCCAGCACACACAGCCCCAGGACAAGTAGCTTCTCAAACACCCGGTAGATTTAGCACTCATGAACTCCTCTGTAAACCTCATCCTCGCCGTCGCCGGTACCCAGTCTGTGGTCAACGCACTGGGGCAGGTCTCTGGCGCCCTGGGTGGAGTGGCTGGTGCCTCCGCCCTCTCGGCGGCCGCTCTCACGGGCGTGAAGAGCGCCCTCGATCTCGCGGGCAAGTTTGCCGACATGTCGGCTCGGACGGGGCAGTCGGTGCGTGACCTGGTCGTCCTCGAGCGCGCCTACAAAAACGCCGGCCTTTCGAGTGAGGCCCTGGCACAGTCGGTGGGCCTCCTGCAGCGTGCCCTGAACGGCCGCAATGAGGAGGGCGGAAAGACTGGCGAGGTGTTCAAGAAGCTTGGGTTGAGTGTAGAGACGCTCAAGCGCCAGGACTTCGCCTCCCAGCTGCAGTCCATCTCCACCGCCATCAGCCGACTCCCGAGCCCGGTCGAGCGCACGGCCGCCGCCATGGGACTGTTCGGCCGCTCGGGTGCCCAGATGCTCCAGGTACTCGGCGATGGCAATGCCCTCCGCCAGGCGGAATCCGAAGCCGGGCGCCTGGCTGACAAGCTCCAGCGCAATGCCGAGCGGTTCGATGCGATCGGAGATCGCCTGAGCATCGTCAAGACCAGGATGGATGAGATGTGGCTTACCGCGGCTGAGCGCCTGATTCCAGCTTTGGAAAGGGCCTCGAGTCTGCTCAATGGCATGAACCTCTCCGTGGTCGGTGCGGTGCTTCCCGAAGCGATGAGCATCGGCGGCACCATTGCAGCCGCGGTCATGGCCAAGAAGGTCGTTGAAAAGCTGAACGACGGGGTGATGGATTGGGCCACACGCCAGGGCGCTCCTGTTGGCCAGGCATTCGCCGGCCGTTTTCTGGCTCCCATCACGGGGAGTTTGAGTGGCCTCGCCGCTCGGGTTTTGCCGATCGGCCTCGCGGCCGCGATCGCCAAGGACGTCGCCCTCGGCCTTTACGCAGGCTGGCGTGAATTTCAGGACAGCAAGGTGGACGCCTCGAGTAGCGCGCTCGATCGGGCCAACCGGATTGGTACGGCCGCTGGCGAGGTGCGCACGGAGAATGATCGGCGCCAGGTACTCGCCCAGGCGATTGCCGCCTTCAGGGACACCAAGAAACTGCTCAAGGATGAGGAAAGCAGCTGGTGGACCAATGACCAGGCGGTGAGCGGTTACGAGAGTGCTATTACCCGGCTCACTCGGGTGATCAAACTCCTGGACAACACCTGGTCCGATGGTTGGGCCCAGCAGCGCATGAAGGCGAACAGTGCCGCAGACGATGCCGCCCGCAAGGCCGCGGCGATAGCTGCTGCCGAGGCCAGCGCCAGGGAGTGGTTTTTTGGAGATAAGAAGACGGCCGCCGAGGAGCGCCGGGCTACTCTCGATTTTGCCAGCATGCAGCCGGGGTCACAGCTCCTGGTCGCTGAAACCAACCTCGCCCTGCATGACAAGGCGACCAAGGCGGCGATCGAGAAAGCCAAGGCCGAGGGCAGCTACTACCTCGTGCAGAAACTCACCCTCGAGGGGGATATCAAGCGTTCGGAGATTCTACAGCAGATTGTCGACTCGAAGGAGAAGGTGCTCGCGCTCGCCTCGCGCGAGGCAAAGGCCGCCCTCGAGGACGAGCGCATGAACATCGATGCCAAGCTCGCGGCCCTGGACGCCAGCCTGGCAAAGACGGACGCCGAGAAGTGGTCAGAGCGCCGGGTTCTCATGGCGGAATCCCTCAAGGCCGCTGAAGCCTATCTCGCGAAGATGCGGGAGATCCGCAATGCCGCTACTACTCCGGGTGATATCGCCGCGGCGGATGCCAATGTGCGCGGTGCTGTCCAGGACGTGGGGGCCATCCGCATGACGACGGCCGCCATGGGCCCGGATCCAGCATCCTATTCCGACCAGATCCTCTCCGCCACGGTCGCCGCCCAGAACCAGATCGGCACGCTGCAGCAGCAGGTAGGCCGCCTTTGGGGCCAGACCGGTGAAAGTATCCGCAGCACGATGGGCGGGACCCTCGGGGATATTGCCCTGATGACTGGCTCCACTCGGGACAAGCTCATGGCTGCGTCATCTGCAATCTACTCGGCTTTCGTGCGCAATGGCGCGCAGATGGTCGTGGACTGGGGTTACAATCACCTGATCATGGGCAACGTCAGCCGGATCGCTGAGGCCCAGCGCACGGCCGGAGCAGCTGCAGGAGCGAGCACCCGCTCGGCGATCTCTGCCGGCGAGACGGCCGCGGCTATCTCCAACACGGCTGTCCAGGTCGGCGCACACGGCGCCGGCGAGGGGGCGAAAACGGCCACATCCGGCGTGGGAGCACTCGGCCGAAAGGCCCTGATGCTGGGAGAGACGGTCTGGCACGGGATCCAGGTTGGAATCCGCACAGGGGCACATCTGCTCGGAGAGACCCTGAAGACTGGCGTGACGATCGCCCAGACGGCCCTGCGCATTCCGGTGATCCTGATGGAGACGGGCGCCAGTCTGATTCAGGCCGGCATCAAGGGCATGAGCGCCATGGCCTCGATTCCCTACGTGGGCCCTATCCTGGCGATCGCTGCACTCGCGGCCATCATCGGCGCCGGCTCCGCCATCATGAAGAAGGGCTTCTCTGCTGGTGGTGAGAGCGGCGGGTCTGATCCCACTGCGATCGCCGGCGTGGTGCACCAGGGCGAATGGATTGCCCCCATGTGGCAGCGCAAGGATCCGCGTTACGCCCCGATCATCAATTGGCTCGAGGCGGAGCGGCGCGCCGGCGGCCGCGGCGCCGGATCCTCGCGTGCAGGGTATGCCCTGGGCGGAGTCGCCTCCGGGGAACTCCGCTGGGACGGCTCCGAGTGGCTGCCCTCAAATGCGGGCGGGGCCGTGTCCAGGACCTTCGCCAATGCGTCCATG
>JAHFTI010000435.1 GCA_023265535.1 Opitutaceae bacterium | reverse complement strand
CCGCGAAGGTGCCCAGCAGCCAGGTCGGCATGATGTTGTGGACGAGGTGCCCGTAGGTCGCGTCTCCAAGTTTTCCATACAACTTGTAGGCGCAGATGCCGGGGATGGCGATCATCGGGGGGATGAGCACGGCGCGGATCACGGCGGCGGCATAGACGCCCTTCTGGGCCTCGCGGATCGAGGGCGCCGCGAGGGCGCGCTGCGTGATCGTCTGGTTGGTGCTCCAATAATAGAGCTGCGAGAAAATCATGCCCGTCAGCAGCGTCTGCCAGGGCAGCAGCGAGTCGGGCCCGCCGATCATCGTGAGGCGCTCGGCCGGGATGCCGCTGAAGTCCCAGCCCACGGCGAAGAGCGCGAGGATCGCCACGAGCAGCGACATGCCCAGCACGATCACGCCGTTGTAGGTGTCGCACGCGGCGACGGCGCGCAGGCCGCCGAGGATGGCATAGGCGGAGCCCACGAGCGCGGTGAAGACGGCCACGGTCACGAGCGAAAAGGGCAGGCCGAACATGGACACGATCAGCAGCGAGCTCGTGTAGAGCATGATCGGCATGAAGATCAGCACGTCGCCGAGCAGGAAGATCGAGGCCACCGTGGAGCGGATGTGCGGATTGTTGTAGCGGCGCTCCAGCAGCTCGGTGACGGTCGTGCACTTGTACTTGTAGTAGATGGGCACAAAAATCTTCGCGAGCAGCAGCAGGCCGATCACACCGCTGAACTCCCACCAGGTGATGAGCAGCATCTGGTTGCCGTTCCAGCCGACCATCGTGTCGGTGTTGATGTTGGTCAGCGTGATGGACCCGGCGATGTAGACCCAGCTCAGTCCGCTGCTGGCGAGGAAGTACTCCTTGGCATCATCCTGCGAACGCGGCGCCTTCCTGCAATGCCGCCAGGTGATGTAGCCGATGAGGGCGGTCAGGAACAGGAAGACACCGATCTGAAGGAGCGTGGAAAAGGGCATGGGGGTGGGATTCGGCGTGCACGACGCACGGGGGGCGACTCAGGGTGCACATAAGACAGGCAGCCCCGGCGGGCAATGACGATGGCCCAGGATTCGGACAGTCAGGAGGCGGGGCTGCCGGCTCCCACCTTCACTGCAGCAGCGGTGCCAGGTAGTTCACCCAGATCAGCCTGCCGATGATCACGAAGACGACCGCAAAGAAGATGGGCTGCACGAAGCGCGAGCCGCGCTTGATCACCAGGTGAGCGCCGATGCGCGTGCCGATGAGCTGGCCGGCCGCCATCACCAGGCCCGCGGAAAAAAGGATCTGGCCGCCGAGTGCAAAGAGTGAGAGCGAGGCCACATTGCTCGTGGCATTCATCACCTTCGTGGTGCCCGTGGCGCGCATGAAATTCTGCCCCAGCACCAGCACCAGCGCGATGGTCCAGAAGGAGCCCGTGCCCGGCCCGAAGAAGCCGTCATAGAAACCGAGCATCAGTCCGAAGAGCGCAAAGAACGCCGTCTCGCCCATGCGCGCGGGACGATCCTCATGACCCACCTTGGGCTTGCAAAGCATGTAGCCCACGATCGCCGCGAGCATCCAGGGGATGAGTTTCCCCAGGAAGGCGGAGTCGATCGCCTGCACGCAGGCCGCGCCCGCGAGCGCACCCACCAGCGTGAAGCCCACGCCGACCCAGCAATGCGCCAGGTCGACCACGCCCTCGCGCGCATAATGGTAGGCGGCGGACACCGAGCCGAAGGAGGCCTGGAACTTGTTGGTGCCGAGCGCGAGCGGCGCGGGCATGCCGAGGTTCAGCAGCACCGGGATCGTGATCAGGCCGCCTCCGCCCGCCATCGCGTCCACCAGGCCGGCCACGAGGGCGGTCAGGAAGAGAACCGGATAGGTCCAGAAGGGAATGACAAGATCATGCATGAGGACGGTGCAGGCGCGCGGACAGGCAGGGTGGGCACCACGGGAAAAGGTCGCCACCGGAGGAGGCCATTGCGCAGGAGAGTGCAAGAGCCCCCGCACGGCAAGACTCATGCTTGGGCCCGCAGGCCGGGGCGCGCCGGGCGCGGCCCGCTCAACCCTTGGAAAGGCGCTCGGGCAGGTCGGGCGGGGCGATGAAGACGTAGGTGCGGCCCTGCTTCACCTGCGTGAGCAGGCCCTTCTCGACGAGCTCGAAGAGGTCGTTGTTGGCGGTCTGGTAGCTGACGTTGTGGCTGCTCTGGTGGACGGCGATGAGGTAGCGCGTGTCGGGCTCGCGCAGGGCGTGGGCGAGCAGCGCCTGCTGGCGGTGGTTGAGCGTGTTGAGGCCGCGCAGGCGGGCGGCGTGGCGGGCCAGCTCCTGCTGCCGCTCGCGCAGGTATTCGCCCAGGCTGCGCACCGCCTCGCGGATCACGCCCGCCTGGTGGAGCAGGAAATAGGTGGTGTCGTTCGAGTCGCTCTCCGTGTGCAGGAAGGCCTCCGCGTAGCGCACGGGGGCGCGCAGCAGGAACTGCGAGATCGAGATGTATTCAAAAAGTTCATACCCCTGGCGCAGCATGCTCCAGTAGAACAGCGCGCGCGCGGTGCGGCCGTTGCCGTCCACGAAGGGATGGTCGTAGGCCAGCCAGAAGTGCAGCAGGATGGCGCGCACCACCGGGTGGATGAAGCCGCCGCCGTCCTCGCCGTTGGCGAAGCGGCACATCAGCTCCATGCGCCCCTGCAGCTCGCCCGCCACGGGCGGCACATGGTACACGGTGCCGTCGATCGCATGCTCCACGCGCACGTTCTCGTCGTCGCGCCGGAAACGCCCCGCGGCGTCCTCCTTCTCCAGCGTGCCGTCGGTCACGCGGCGGTGCAGCTCGAAGACCAGCCCGGGCGAGAGCGGCTGCTCGCGCAGGTCGCGGATGCGCTGCATCGTCAGGTAATTGTTCAGGATCATGCGCTCGTGCGTGTCGCGCGGCGAACGCCCCGACTGCAGCATCTCGCGGGCGATGTGCCGCGTGGTGGCGGCGCCCTCCAGCTGGCTCGAGGTGATGGCCTCCTCCATGAGCGCGTTGACCACATAGGTGTCGCGCATCGTGTCCGAGGACAGGCTCTTGGGGATGCCCAGCGGGCCGCCCAGGCCGCGATCGATCGAATGCAGCAGTTCGGTCAGCGAATCGGGCTGGCCGAAAAGGAAGGGGCGTCCCTTGGTGTCGAGCAACGCCAGCGGCCGCAGGCGGCGGCTGCGCGAGAGCCGGAGCCCCAGCCACCATTCCTCATGGGTGAAGCCGGCGGGAGCAGGACGACGACGCAGGTCATTCCAATGGAGATACTTGTCATCCGTGTCCCAGGACAGCACCGCAAGGAAGATCTCCGCCAGGCGCGTGCTGTGGCGTTGCATCAGGTCCTCGAGATTGGGGGGTGCTTGCGGCGGCTTCATATCCTAATTTTGAAAACATTAGGATATGCTTGGACCTTCACAAGCCCTATTTCCTAATTTTGATCAAATTAGGATGAGATTGGGTTAAGAAGGCTCTGCGCAGTGAAACAGCCCAGATTAGCCCTCCGAGGACCGCGGGCAGCAGACGCAACGGGCAAACCCGCCGGCCATGAGCGCCCATTCAACACGCAAGCCCCGCCGGCACCAGCGCCCATTGCACAGGTGCAAGTACCGGTGCCGGTGCCGGCGGCGGCGACTTGTTGGGACGCTCACTTTTTCGTGGCCGCACTCCCGGGATAGGCCGCCTCGATCGCAAGCTCGGCAACCTCGGCAAAGACGGCATGGCCGGCAGTCGTCGGATGGAGATCGTCCCAGAAGAACCAGCCCAGGGCATCCTTCTTGTGCTCGGTGGCGAAGGAGACGGACCAGGTGGTGGGATCGAGGGTCATGTAGTGGTCGCCGACCTCGCTGAAACCGAAGCCGACAGGATCGCCCACGACGGAACGGACCACGCCATAGGCACTCACGCGGGCGATGGGGAAGGCGCTCGCCGCCTCGATCGCGCCGATCTGCGCGTCCACGGCTCCATTGACCGCCGCCACGACGCTGGAAACGATGAAGGAGGCCTGCGGACCGTAGGCCAGGATACGCGGGGTCAGGCCGAAGTCGGCGATGTTGACCACCACTATGAAGCGGGCGCCGAGCTGACGCAGGGTGCCCACCATCGTGGCCGTGTTTTGCACGATCGGCACCGTCATCTGATAGACGGCGAGGTTAAAGGCCTCGGGCGTGGGATTCCACATCAGCAGCAGGAAGAGCGGCGTGATGAGATCGTTGGCCCCGCCCTCGAC
>JAHFTI010000434.1 GCA_023265535.1 Opitutaceae bacterium | reverse complement strand
TGTCAAAGTCTCGCAATCTCATGTTTTGCGCGCGCGTTCTCAGTGGGGGGGCGTCGCATGCAACGGAGGGGTGGGCTCCGCCTTGTGAACGGTCCCGTGCAGGCGCGCGGGTGGGGGAGAGACCTGTCCAGTCTCAGCGTTGCTCGCGTTCGAGCAGCAGGCGCAGCGCAAACGTGGCCAGCCAGTGGTCACCCTCATAATTGCCCGAGTTGACATGAGGGAGGCTGGCTTCGGCATGAAGGTCGCCCAGGCGCATGAAGTGGGCGCCGCTTCCGTGTTGCGCGCCCAGGTGCCGCGCGAGGCTGTAGAGGCAACGCGCACGCGAGAGGTTCAGTCCGTCGAGGTGGACGATCTTGGGGTCGCTGCGATCGGAGACCTTGGCGGGGGTGAGGGTGTCGCCCGCCATCAGGCCGGGCAGGAAGGCCTGCAGCCAGGCACGGCCCTCGTCCGCGGGCAGGATGCGCACGAGAAGCGCCGCCTCCTCCAGGCTGGGGGAGAGGAAATCCTCGCCACTGGGTTCCCAGCCGAGCGGGGCGGCCTTGTCCTGCAGGAAGTAGTCGCGGGCGCGCTGTTTGACCAGGCTCTCGAGGGCGGTGTCCTTGGTGGCCTCGGCGAAGTCGAGGAACAGGTAAAGGCTGTAGGCGGTGTTCGGGTGGACACCCGTGCGGATCGGGTAGTCCTGGCGCGGCAGGAAGTCCTTGGCTCGGGCGGCAAAGTCGTCGGCCAAGGGGCGCAGGGCTGCCGCCCAGCGACGGGCCTCGGGGCTGTCCCAGGACTCCAGT
Source organism: Opitutaceae bacterium (assembly GCA_023265535.1). Lineage (GTDB taxonomy): Bacteria > Verrucomicrobiota > Verrucomicrobiia > Opitutales > Opitutaceae > MWDT01. The sequence goes on along the minus strand of JAHFTI010000434.1, from coordinate 3,425 downwards.
TCCGCCGAGAGCTTGAGCAGCCAGGCCCAGCCGTAGCTGCGCTCGAAGGATTTCCTGTTGGGCTGGGCCAGGTAGGCGCGCTCCACGGCGATGGCCGCCGGGCTCAGGTGTTCATCGAGGACGGCGCGCACGGCCGCCGCCTCGGGGAGCGCGGGAAACTGGCGCAGCAGGCGTACCAGCAGCCAGTGGCCGTGAACTGAGGAGTGCCAGTCGAAGCAGCCATAGAAGGCGGGGTGCAGGGCGCGAGGTGAGAGCACCTGGCTCGCGTCGCTCATCACGTGGTCGAGCTTGTTGGGGTATTCCTGGCGCACGCCCTTGAGCACGAGTTGCGCGTAGCGGCTGGCCGTGTCCTCGCGGAGCTGCGGCTCCGCCGCGGAGGCAGGGCACACCGTGACCAGCAGCAACAGGGAGAGCAGGGACCAGGTGGGGCGCAATGTCATGATGTGATGCTAGGTCTTGGGGCGTGGGAAGGGAAGACGTCAGTGCTTGGCTCTTGACCCGGCACGCGGGGCCAAGAGCCAAGCACTGACGTCTTCCCCCTGATTCATCTCAACGGCTTCCTCGGAGTGAAATTCGGCCCACGGACCACGTTGCCCATTTCCTCCCAGTGCGCTGCCTTCAGGGGGTCGGGGGGCAGGCCCTTGGCCCCCGTGGTGTGGAGCTGCACGAGTTCCTCGATGGCCGAGGCACTGCCGAGTTCGGCAGCGTAGGTCAGCCATTGCAGGGCCGCGGGAAGGTCGGGAGGTGTGCTGCGGCTGTGGAGCTTCAGGCGACCCACGCGGCACGCCGCCTCGGCATCGCCGCGTTCCGCCTCGGCCTCGCGCAGGGCGAGGGCGGCTTGGCGGTACTGTAGGGCCAGCGGCATGTCGGGCTCAAGCCAGCCATCGCCCGAGGACAGCACGGAGGCCACCAGGAAGCCGGCTTCGCTGTCGCCCGCGGCGGTCAGGGCCGCAAGAGCGAGCAGGCTTGCCTGCCTGTCCTCGTCGTCCCGCGCGGCCGTACGGCGCGTCGCCAACTCAGCCGTATCCTCGAGCTTTGCGGCCTTCAGGGTCGTCTTGGCGCGTGTCAGGGCTGCGAGGAGCTTGGGTCGCAAACCTGCCACCGGCGTGGTCCGGGCGGGTAGGACCAAGGGAGGGGCCACCAGATGGCTCCCATCCTGGATTTCCACCTCCATGCTGTGCCAGCGGGCAATCGTGTCGGCCGACGCCGGAATTCCTGGGAGCCCCTCCCGGGTGATCTCCGCGAGCAGGTGGGCCGCCTCCAGCATGCCGCGGTGCGCGGCGTGGGACAGCCATTCGATGCCAGCGGCCGCCTCGCTCTCGTTCCCCTTCGCAAGGGCGTAGAGGCCGAGTCGGAAGGCGGTGTCCGCGTCGCCCCGCTCTGCGCGCAGCTTGAGCAGCGCCAGGCCCACCTGGTGGAAACCCTTTGCAAGGACGGGGTCCCGCTCCAGTCCGTACTGGCCGCCCGCCAGCAGGGTCGCCACCCAGAAAATCTCCGTCTCGGTGCGGGCCTTCTCGGCCAGGGCAAGTAAGCCCTGCACGGGCTCCTTGGGCAGCGCGGCCTGCAGTTCCTCGTCATTGCCCAGGCGATTCGGGTCGAGCAGCACCTCAAGGAAGCGGGCATCGGGGGCCTTGGCGCGCCCGGTCGCCTGAGCCAGCAGCACTTCAAGCCTCGCCCGGACCGGGGCCAGGGAGCGTGTATCCGTCGGGGGATTACGCGGCGGGGCCGGCAGGTGCTCACCCTTGTGGATGGCGCGCCACAGGGCCATGGCCCGGAGTCGCTGCGGAAGGGGCGGCTTCTCACCGCCCTCATCTCCACTGAGGCGCGAGGCGGCAAAGCTGTTGCCGAGCTCGGCCGCCGTCTGGAGCCAGCGTTGTGTGGAGGCGAGGTCCTTCCGGGTGCCCCGGCCCTCCTCGAAGGCCTTCGCGAGCCCGAGGGCCGCCTCGGCGTCGCCTGAGTTGGCGTCGGCCTCCAACATGCGCAGCTCGACCGCCTCCAGCAGCTCGGCAAACTGGGGGGCGCGGGGCAGGGCGCCCGTGCCCAGGCGCAGGTGGTGGGCGATGCGGGAGAGGCTTCCGCGTTCCCCCTTGGCGGCCGCCTGAACCAGGAGCGCGAGGCCGGCGGGGGCATCCGTGGCAAGCAGCTCGTCGGCCTTCTCCCGTGCCTGCCTGGCCTCGGCCAGCATGGCCTGGTGACGTGTATCCGCGTGGTTGATACCGGGCCAGAGGGCCAGGGTCTCGACGAGGCCGTTCACCGCGGGGCGCAGGGATTCGGCGGTCGCCGAGTCCTTCTCGCGTTCCCGCATGTCCTGTTCCCAGCGTCGGGTGGAATCGAACCAGCTCGTCGCCGTGTCTCTCTCCCGCTCGCTGGCGAAGCTGTGCATGAGCATCAGCTCGGCGACGGCCTTCCGGTCTGAATTGGCCTCGCGCACGGCCTTGTCCAGTTCGGCGACGAGGGCTGCGGGCAGTTCCCAGGAGGGGGGGCTGCCTGCCACGTCGGACATCTGGCTTGAGAGGCGCTTCTCGAGCAGCAGGCGGCGGGCCAGCGGGCTGCCCAGCGCCACCGCGCGCTCCAGGAGTGCCGTCGTGTCGGCCCTGGCCTGGCGCGCGAGGAGCAGGCGTGCCACCGCCACGCGCACACTGCCTGTCTTCTCATCGCGTGCCTGCCGGGCAACGGACAGGGCGCGGAACCGTTCTTTGAGCTGGGGCGAGTCAAGCAGCAGACCCAGTGCGCCAGGCGCAAAGGCGTCGCCCAGCCGCGTGGCCTCGATGAGGAGGGTCTTGCGCTCGATCAGGAGTGTGTCTGCCAGGCAGGCGCGCTCATAGAGGGCCTCCGCCCTGGCAAGGTCGAAGCCCCCGTGCTCGACCCTGAAGCCGGGATCCTCGCTCTTGTCCCCTGCCGTATCGAAGGCCCTCACGAAGGCGTACTGGGTGTAGAAGTCCGACCGGCCCCTGATGTTGCGCAGGGCGCGTGCCGTGGCCTCCCTAGAAGGCGAATTGGCATCGCGGCGGGCGACCGCCTCCAAGGCCGCCTTGTATGCGGCCTTCTCGGCGGCCACAGCCGCCTGCGTCTCCTTGGAGGCTTGGGCAAGGCCCTTGTTCCAGTCCTCGTCGCGGCGTCTGAGTGATTCGTCGCTCGCAGCCTGCCAGGCACGGCATTCGGGCAGTTGTGCGGGGTGCCAGTGGGTGTCCCCCGATTCGGCTTCCTCGCCCATCAGGCCCAGTGCATGCCGCGCCCGCGCAGCCAGCGTATCCGTCCCTGCCGCCCACCGCTCAAGTGCCTCAAGTCCCGCGGGCAGGCGCTTGCATCCGCGCCAGCCACTCGTGTCGGGATCGGGCTCGGTAATGTTCAGGAGATGAAAGCGCTCGAGGTCCGCCAGGCCGCAGGCAGCCGGGGACCTCGCACGGGCAGCCTCGTCCAGCAGC
>JAHFTI010000433.1 GCA_023265535.1 Opitutaceae bacterium | reverse complement strand
TGCGTGATGACGATGGCGAGGGGGGCGGGGTGGGCGCGTATCCACGATGCCAATACAGCGCCGCGGGCGGGCGGGGCGATGCCGATGAGGCGCTGGGTGCTGGCTGCCATGGAGGCGTGGGCGTGGGCGGCGCGGAGCGGGGCGGGCTCAGGAGGCGGGGGTGGCGCGCCGATCGAGCTCGGCGAGGGCCATGCGGGCGGCGGCGGTCTCGGCGGTCTTCTTGGAGCTGCCCGTCCCGGTGCCGAGGCGCTCGCCGCGCAGCAGCACCGCCACCTCGTACTGGCGGTTGTGGTCCTCGCCCGTGACGGCGAGGATCTCGTAGTGGAGTGCGCCGTTGCCGTGCTGGGGCTGGATGCGCTCCTGGAGCAGTCCCTTGGGGTTCTCGTGGGCGGAGTAGCTGTCCGCCTCGGCGGAGGGCATGCTGGCGCCGAGGTCGCCGAAGAGGGAAAGGATGATGGTCCGCGTCGTGGCCTGGTCCGTGTCCAGGTAAAGGGCCCCCATGAGGGCCTCGAAGGCATCCTCGAGTGCGGCGGCCTTCTCGCGGCCCCCGGTGGTTTCCTCGCTCATGCCCAGGCGCAGCGCGGCGGGAATGCCGATGCGGCGGGCCAGGCCGGCCAGGAAACTGCCGCGCGTGAGCACGGAGCGGCGCTTGCTGAGCTGCCCCTCGCGCTCGTCCGGAAAGCGGGCGAAGAGCTCCTGGGTCAGCACGAACTGCAGCACGGCGTCGCCGAGGAATTCGAGGCGCTGGTTCGACTCCGTGAGCTCGGGGTGATCCTGCAGGAGCGAGGGATGCGTGAGGGCGCGTTCGAGCAGCTCACGGTTCCTGAAGCGGTGCGTGAGGCGTTCCTGGAGGAGTTCGAGGGCCTGCTCGTTGGTCTGGTCCACGGGAAAGAAACCTAGGATGTGCGGCGAGCCCGGGCTGGGACGGCTCGCGAAGCGGACGGGAACTATCAAGGCATGTTCCCACTTGATCAAGCGGCATTCATCGATTGTCGTCCCCGCCCCTCGGACCGACTCCTTGGCACCGGCCTGGGATCTGGTCCCATTTACATTGCCTTGTCCTGCAATGTCTGGTCAGAAAGGCCGCGCATCCAGCCCATACATTCCCCCATGAGCGCGCCCTATCCTGACACAACGGTTCACCGGGGAAAAGTCCGGGACCTGTGGTGGCTCGCGCCCGGTCCCCTGCTCGGCCTGCTGTGGTGCCAGATCCCTGACTGGGCGCCCGGTGTGTTTACGCGCTGGGGCTATTGGCTTGGGCTTCTAAGCCTGCTGCTGTTCGTTGTGGCGCTGCTGCGTCTGGCGGTGCGTGGGAAGGTGATTGCGCAGGGAGGTCCCTCCCGCCTTGAGCTCCTGCTTTTGCTGGCCGCCGCCGTGGTCGTCATGTTCCTCATGGACCGTGACCGTGATCCGGGGGCCGCTCGGCTTGTTGTCATGGCACAGTCGCAGGGCATGTACCTGGCCCGCGAGGTGCTGATTCCCACGCGCGCCCACGAGATCGACGGCGTGTTCACCCTGATGGAGGGCGTCTCGCAACAGGAGGGGTTCGGCCTTGGCCTGGTGCTCTCCCTCGTGCATGACCTGCTCCGCTACCGCCCCGGCAACATCCTTGTTCTCAGTGCCGGAGGCTGCCTCCTGAGCCTGCTTCTGGCACAGGCCCTGGGCAAACGTCTGGGGGGGGATCGCGGGGGGCGCCTCGGGGCCCTGCTTGCACTGGCCGCCTGCCTCCTCTGTGTATTCACCCAGCTGGCCTGGGATCCCTTCCCCGCGATGGCGCTTTGGCTGTTGATCCTGCTGCTCGGCGACATTGCCCTGGAGCGACGCGATTCACTTTCCCTGGGTGCGCTGGGGGCGGGATGCCTGTTCGCCTGGCTCTGCGGGCTGGGGGCGTTCGCGGGGCTTGTCTATCCCGCCCTGCTCGGGCTTTTCATCCTGTCGCGCCGGGAGGCCTTTGTCTCCAAGCGCAGGCTGCTCCTGTGCCTTGTGTCACTGCTTCCTCTGGCCGTCAGCTCGGTCAGGGAGGGCCATGCGCAGGTCCGCACCGATTCCGTGCGCTCGACCCTGCTCTCCCGTATTCCTCCGAGGGGTTTCCTGGTGGTGGACCGGCTGAGCGCCTTCTGGATCGTGAACGGCATTCCCGCCACCACTCCCGAGCGGGCGCGCCAGTTTCCGGAGAACTTTGCCTTTCACATCCGGAACCACAGCTTCGACGGCATCCTCGTCGTGCAGCGCCTTGACAGGCCCGCCGGTGAGCAGGGCGCCCGGGTGCTTCCCGGGGAGGATCTCGGGCCGGCGTATGAGCTTTCCCCGGTGACGGTCTCCGAGCAGGCGCAGAGGGCCCCGCTCAGGGTGGGGCGGCTCGGCAGGCTGCATTCCCGCGCCGGAGCCCTGTCCGTGGACAAGCCTGGCGTGGCCCCGGGAGTCTTTCCTCCCACCCCCGAGGAGGCTCGCCGGGTGCTCGACCTTTACCGTGCACAAGCCTGGTCCCGGCTTCCCTGAAAATGAGAACCCCCTCCGATGTAGCAGGGATTTGGATACAGCTGTTCAGGCGGCCCCTGCTGCCGCTGAGCCTTGCGGTGCTGTGCACCTCGGGCCTCTCCCTCCTTGTCGGCTTTGTGCTGGTTTCCCCCGCGCAGGGGGCGCTGCTCGTCATCCGGCACGGCTATTGGTTCATCACTGCGCTGTTCTGCTCCTTCTGTCTCTGCCTGGCACGGGTCCTGTTGCCGAGCTTGCGCGGGTGGCTGGCACGGGAGCGGAGGGATTTGCGCCTGCCCCTGCTGCTGCTGCTGGCCTGTGTGCTGATCGCGCTCGGGGACCGCGTGGCGCACAAGGTGCTTTTCGACGAGCACACGCTGCTGGCGACGGCAGAGCACCTGAACACCGCCCGGGAGGTGGCCACTCCCACGGCAGGCCTGTTTCGCGACGGGCACCACGTGAACACGGAGGCCTTCCTCGACAAGAGGCCCTATTTCTTCGCCTACCTTGTGTCGCTGCTGAACGGGGCTTTCGGAGGGCGCGAGTCGAACGGCTTTCTCCTGAACCTGCTGCTGCTTCCGGTGCTGGTGTTCAGCACCCATGGCATCGTCTCCAAGTATGCCGGCAGCCGCGGTGGACTGCTCTCCGTGGCCTTGCTGTGCACGCTGCCCGTCCTGTCGCAGAGTGCCACGAGCGCGGGCATGGAGCTGCACAACCTGGCGTTCCTTTCCCTGAGTGTCTGGATCGCGATCCAGTACCTCGAGAGTCCACGGCCCCTGAGCCTCTCGCTGCTCTGCCTGACTGCGCCCCTCCTGGCCCAGTGCCGCTATGAGTCCGTGCTGTTTGTGCCCGCCATCATCGTGGTCATCCTGCTGGGCTGGCACCGCGCAGGCAGGCCTCTCCTGAGTTGGGGTGCCGTGCTCGCTCCCCTGCTGCTGATTCCCTGGGCCTGGCACCACAGGCATCTCTCGGTGAGCCGGGAGCTGTGGCAACTGGGTCCGGGGCAGACCGAGCGCTTCAGCCTGGAGTACCTCGGGGCGAACCTGCGCGGAGCCCTGCATTTCTTCTTCAATCCCGGCACCGACCTGCCCAATTCCCCGCAACTCACCCTTCTCGGGCTGGCCTCGCTGCTTGCTCTGCTGATTCTCCTCCTGCGCAGGAAACCCGCGCCCGTGCTTGCGGGCGGAGAGCAGGCGCGTCTCGCGCTCGGGATCTTCGGTCTCTTCATCCTGCTGAACCTCGCCCTCCTGCAGCTCTATTACTGGGCCAGGCTCGACGAGTATGAGGCCTGCCGCTTCAGCCTGCCCGTCTACTGGGGACTTGCCCTGTGTGTGCCGCTTGCCCTGCAGGCCTTTCCAGGGCATGCCTCCTGGACCTGGCGGGCGGCCTGGTGGTGTGTGTGTGCAGGAGCACTGCTGCACACGCTGCCGACGAGGGCCCGCGCGCTTTACACCGAGCGCAACCTCATGGCCAGGGAAGTGGAGTGGGAGCTACGCACCCTGGCAGGAGCGCGTGAGACCCCGCTGCTTGTGATCAGCAACAAATCCACCCTGCCCTGGCTGCTTGCGCACGTCCCCAGTCGTTTGCTGACCCAGGGGGACGCCCTCTGGCAGTCGCTCCCCAGGGACGGGAGGTGGGTTGTGCTGGGCACCGTCCTTGTCACGCAGGGCATGAAGCCCAGCTCGGCGGAGGGGGACTTTGCGGTCGTTCCGGACGACGTGGTGCCGTCCTACGT
>JAHFTI010000432.1 GCA_023265535.1 Opitutaceae bacterium | reverse complement strand
TCGAGGGCGGCCAGGGACCTCGCGTTGGATGTGGATTGGGTCGGCGGCATCCGCCCCGACGTCGTCTCGGAGGCCCCCACCTCCGGGGATGTGATCATCATCGGGAGCCTCGGGCGAAGCGAGCCTATCGACAGGCTCGTGGCCGAGGGGCGCCTCGATGTCTCCGCCATCCGCGGCAAGTGGGAATCCTGGGTGATGGAGGTGGTCAGGGACCCCTTCCCCGGGGTGGGCAGGGCGCTGGTGATCGCCGGCAGCGACAAGCGCGGTGCGATCTATGGGACCTATTTTCTCAGTGAGCAGATGGGCGTGTCGCCATGGCACTGGTGGGCGGATGTGCCCGTCACCCCCCGGACCGCGATCCATGTGAAGGGTGGCCGCCATGTGCAGGGCCCTCCCTCGGTTCGCTATCGCGGCATCTTCATCAACGACGAGTCACCCGTCCTCACCGGTTGGGCGGCGAAGCGCTACGGCTATGTGGAGCAGCGGGCAAATCCGCCCATCCCCTCCGGCGTTGTCAGGCTGGGGCGCGAGTTCCATGCCCGTGTGTTCGAGCTGCTGCTTCGCCTGCGCGCCAACTACCTGTGGCCGGCCATGTGGAACAATGCCTTCAACGAGGATGACCCGGCCAATGCGGTCCTGGCGGACCAGTATGGCATCGTCATGGGCACCTCGCACCAGGAGCCGATGATGCGTGCGCAGAAGGAGTGGGACCGCCGCTTCCAGGCCAGGGTGGGTTCCTGGAATTACGCGAAGCATCCGCGCCTGCTGGAGGAGTTCTGGAGGGAGGGGGTGCGCCGCAACCACTCCTTCGAGAATGTGTACACGCTGGGGCTGCGGGGCGCGAATGACACCGAGATGGCGCCCGGTGGGCCCTCCGCCAACCGCACGATGCTCGAGGGCATCATTGCCACCCAGCGGCGCATCCTGGCCGAGGAGGTCAATCCCGACCTTACCCAGGTTCCCCAGCTGTGGTGTCTCTACAAGGAGGTGCAGGAGTACCATGAGGCGGGGATGCGCGTGCCCGACGACGTCACCCTGCTCTGGGCTGACGACAATTGGGGCAACCTCCGCCGTCTTCCCACCGCCGCGGAGCGGTCCCGCAGGGGCGGCGCAGGCGTGTATTACCATTTCGACTACGTCGGCGGTCCACGCAGCTACAAATGGACCGACACCAACCCGATCCCGAAGATCTGGGAGCAGATGTCCCTGGCGGCGCGCAGCGGGGCCGACAGGCTCTGGATCGTGAATGTCGGCGACCTGAAGGGGTTCGAGCATCCGCTGGAATTCTTCCTTTCGATGGCCTGGGACACAGGCCGCTGGAACGGGGAGAACCTGGGCGAGTATGCCCGTGCGCGTGCGGCGCGGGAGTTCGGCCCGGAGTTCGCCGCGGAAATCGCCGACCTGCTGGAGGCTTTCGGGCGCGCCAATGGGCGCCGGAAGCCCGAGATGCTCGCGCCCGACACCTACAGCCTCGTGAACTACGCCGAGGCGGAGCGCATCGACGGGGATTTCAGGGTCCTGGCCTCCAAGGCCGAGGCCCTGATGGGGCGGCTGCCGGCAATGAGGCGGGATGCCTTTTATCAGCTGGTCCTTTTTCCCATCAAGAACTGTGCCGTCGTCACGGCGCTCTACCATGCTGCGGGGCGCAACGCCCTTTACGCCCGGCAGGGGCGGGCTGCAGCTGCCGTGGAGATGGAGCAACTCACTCGCTCCCTGTTCGAGACCGACCGCGCCTTGGCCCGCTTTTTCAACACGGGCTTTGCGAAGGGGCGCTGGGCGCATTTTGCGGATCAGCCCCATCTTGGGTACACCAGTTGGAACTCCCCGAAGGTCGACTCCCTGGATCACATCAAACTGCTGGTGCCTTCCATCCCTGACAAGGCCGGTCTGGGAGTTGCGATCGATGGCTCCGCCGATTCATGGCCGGGCCCATCGTCGCGGCCCGTGCTGCCGGCCTTCGACTCCTTGAACCGCCAGGTCTCCCACATCGAGGTGTTCAACAGGGGGGCGCAGGCTTTTGACTTCAAGGTGACCCCGGGCCAGTCCTGGATTAGTTGCTCCGAGATGGGCGGCGCAGTGGGCCGCGGTCGGCGCGTGCGTATTTCCATCGATTGGGATTCCGCGCCCAGGGGCACCACGACCGGTGAGATTGTCGTGGAGGGGGCCGGTGAGCGGGTGAGTGTTGCCGTCCCGGTCGTGAACCCCGTGGAGGTCACGCGCTCCTCGCTCAAGGGCTTTGCCGAAGGGCAGGGTGTGGTCTGCATTGAGCCGGAGCACTTCGCGGCCAACACCGAGGTGGAGGGGTGTGGCTGGCGCCTGATCAAGGGCTATGGGCGTACGCTCTCCGGCCTGCGCGCCGAGGGCCGTTGGGACGGCGCCGGCTTTGAGGCTGGCAGCCTGGCGCCCTCCTTGGAATACCCCATGTACCTTCATGGTGGCGGCGCGCTCTCCGTGCACCTGGTGTTCGGCCCCGTGATGAATTTCATGCCGGGAAGGACCCTGCGTGTCGCCGTCTCGATCGATGACGGAAAGCCCCAGGTGCTGGTCGTGGTGCCCGGGGACTATCAGGTCACGAATGGCAACCAGGACTGGACCCGCGTTGTGGGAGACAATGCACGGAGCGTGAAGGCAAAGCTGCGCGTGGACAAGGGCGGCCACCACACGCTCAGGGTCTGGATGATGGATCCCGGCCCCGTGTTGCAGCGCATCCTGGTCGACAGGGGCGGGATGCGCCCGAGCTACCTGGGGCCCGAGGAAAGTTTCCGGGGACAGTGAGGGGGTAGGACGGGGCGAGGCCCCGTGTGCGGGCGATTAGCGTTTCACGCCCAGGTCGAAACCGCTGTTCGCCAGTCCGCCTGCATCGACGGTCCAGCTGTTGGCCGTGTGGGCGGCCGTCTTCTGTTGTTCGATGAAGTCGGCCAGCATGGCGTCGTCGATGGGATTGGGCTTGCCGGGGGTGGCGCCGGCCGGGAGCTGGTAGTACCAGATCGTCTTCGTGGGGGGGCCCTTCTCCAGGAAGAGCACGACGGTGCGCATGGGTGAGCCCTGGAAACTGCAGAGGCTGCAGTCGAGGATCGTGTGCAGGCGGTGCTGGCGCAGGAGTTGTTTGCGCAGGGTGGCGGCGGCGGGGTCCGGGCTGTTGAGGAAGCTGCTGCGCAGGGCGAGCGCGGCGCGGCCACCGGCCTTCAGGCTGGCCAGGCTATGCTGCACAAAGAGCAGCGTGGTGTCGCTGGTGGGCAGGGGAGTGAGTTGCTGGATCTCCTTGCGCTCCGTGCCGCTGGGCGGGAGTTCGGAGAGCACGAGGTCGTAGCGGTCCTCCTCCTTCATTTCCGGCGGGGTTTCGGCGAGGCTGTGGCCGTGCAGGATGTTCGGGTTCTCGATGCCGCGGAAAAGCAGGCCCAGCAGGGCGAGCAGGTAGGGCAGCGAGCGCTTCTCCTTCCCGTAGAGGGTGCGCGTGTGGAGGATCTGCCGGTTCTTGGGCGTGACCTTGCCCTGGCCGAGCTGGTTGAAGGTCTCGAGGAGGAAGCCGCCCGTTCCGAGGGTGCCGTCGTACACGCGGTCGCCCATGCGCGGGCGCAGGACGGTGACCATGGCGCGGACCAAGGGGCGCGGGGTGTAGAGCTCGCCGCCCTGGCGTCCGGAATTGCCCAGGCGCTGCAGGCGGGCCTCGTGGAGGGCGCCGAGTTCGGCGAGGGCCTCGGGCGTGTCAAAGGTGAGGGTGTCGAGGAGCTCGATGAGCGCGCGCAGGGTGTCGCCCGACTTGACCACATTTCGGATCTCCTCGAAGGCGCCGCCGATCTTGTACTCGATTCCCTGGCGGCTTGCCGCGCGTTTCTTGAAACCGGCGAGGTAGGGGAGGAGGCGTTCGTTGACGAAGGCCAGCAGTGCGTCGCCCTTGAGGGCTTTCTCGGTGTCGAGGCTGCCGTCGGCGCGGCGCGGCATGGCCCAGCTGCCCCAGCGGTAATGGGGATCGAGGAGCCAGACGGGGCGACGGTTCTCGTGCTCGGCGAGGGCGGCCCTGGCGGTGTCGAGCGCGTCGAGGTACTTCAGGAGAAGCAGCCAGGACAGCTGTTCGGTGCTGTCGAGTTCGCTGGCGCAGTCGGGGCTGCCGCGGAGGACTTCGTCGATTTTCCTGAAGGTGGCTTCGAACATGTGGTGAGGTGCGGCGGGGCGTAGTGGCTTTTCCACTACGCAAGGGCCAGCCGTGAGCC
>JAHFTI010000431.1:2283-4211 GCA_023265535.1 Opitutaceae bacterium | reverse complement strand
TCAGGTGGGAGTTGCCGGCGGCGAGCAGGGGTCGTTCCTCCTTCAGGTCATTCGAGAAGTCGCCGTCAGTGAGGTGATCCTGGGCCTGCAGGCCGGCCAGCAGGCTGCAGAACAACAGCAGGCGGTTGGCAAGTTTCTTCAGGAGCACAGGCATCGGGGGCCTATCGCATCCACTTGGAGGGATGCTTCAAGGATTAATCCTGCTGCGGAGGAGTTTGACGCAGCATTGGGGAGGGGCGGGCGTGATGCAGGGGGGGCGTTCGGGGCAGGAATAGGTTCGTCTGGGAGGGTAGGTTTGGGTCGTGCGCGGGAACAAGGGGGGAGCAGCCATCCGACTGGGGCGGGGCCGGGCTGTGTCTGGGCCGCTAGGCGGGGGGGCGAGCCGTTTGACTGGGTTGGCGCCAGGGGGGGGGCGAGCTGTTCTGTTTCGCCCAGGAATCTGCCAGGAGCTAGTCTTACGTGAGATCAAATGCTGCCCTGCCTTGCCCTTGGTTAATCGTTAAATCCTGTGGCATGTCGGCCACCCCCTGCCCGCGTCCCCTTGCCCTTTGCCTCCTGTTGCTCGCCTCCGCCTGGTTCAGCGGGCTCGGTGCACAGACGATCTCCGTCGCCCCCGAGCGGGCCACGGCCGTGTACGCGGCGGGGGAGACGATACGCTGGCAGGTGACGGTGACCGAGCCGGCGAAGTTGAAGAGCCCCAGCTACACGATCAAGAATGGCGGTTACACGCAGCTGAGTGCCGGCGCACTCACGCTAAACAATGGCGTGGCCACGCTCCAGACGAGCCTGGCGCAACCGGGCTGGGCCTACCTTGAGGTGAGCGGCACGAGCGAGACGAACGCGGCCCTGAAGGCCTACGGTGGCGCAGTGGTGGAGCCGGACCTGCTGACGGCGGCGACGCCGCGCCCGGCGGACTTCGACAGCTTCTGGAATGGCAAGCTCGAGGCGTCGGCGGCGCTGCCGCTCAACCCGGTGCTCACGCCGGGGGTGTCGGGGCGGGCCGGTGTGGACTATTCCACGGTGGTGCTCGACGGCATCAACGACACGCACGTGCGCGGGCAGCTGGCGCGGCCCACGGTGGGCGACACGTTGCCGGCGCTCCTGATCGTGCAATGGGCGGGCGTGTACAGCCTGCAGAAGAGCTGGGTGACCGACCGCGCCGCCGAGGGCTGGCTGGTGCTCAACATTCAGGCGCACGATATCGAGCCGATCGAGGCCGACAGCTATTACACCGCCCAGAACAACGGGCCGCTGAAGGACTATGCGCGCATCGGCAACGAGGACCGCGAGACGAGTTATTTCCTGCGCATGTTCCTTGCCTGCCACAGGGCGGCGGAGTACCTGACTCAGCGTCCCGACTGGAACGGGCGCACGCTGGTGGTGATGGGGGCGAGCCAGGGCGGCCTGCAGGCGTTGGTGACGGCGGGGCTGCATCCGAAGGTGACGGCGGCGTTGGCGGAGGTGCCGGCGGGCTGCGATCAGGGGGGCTTCGATGTCGGTCGCCTGCCCGGCTGGCCGGTGTGGGGCTGGCAGGCCTGGGGGCGAGATTCGGCGAAGGTGCTGGCCACTGCGCGTTACTTTGACCCGGTGAATTTTGCGCCGCGCATCACCTGCCCTGTGCTCGTGGGCGTGGGTTTCCTGGACGCTGTGGTGCCGCCGCCCGGGGTGTATGCGGCCTACAATCTCCTGACGGGCGGGCGGCAGATGGTGCCGATGCCGTTGGCGGATCACCAGAACAACCACGGGGCCTACTGGGTTCAGAGCCAGGCCTGGCAGACGGATGCCCGCACGGGGCGCCTGCCCGGCGTGAAGACGGGGCCGCAGCCCGCCTCCGTGAAGCCGGGCGGGGCGGCGAGCTTTTCGGTGGTGGCGGAGAACGGCCAGGCCTACGGCTACCAGTGGCTGAAGGACGGCGTGCCGATTGCCGG
>JAHFTI010000431.1:0-2273 GCA_023265535.1 Opitutaceae bacterium | reverse complement strand
TGTCCTTTGCGAAGGTGGTGCCGACGGACGCGGGCGACTATTCCGTGGTGGTGACGAGCCCGGGCGGGGCGGTGACGAGTGCGGCGGCCAAGCTTGAGGTGAGTTGGAGCCGGCTGGTGAACCTGTCGGTGCGCTCGGTGTCGCGCAGCCAGACGGACCCGCTGATCATGGGTTTCGTGAGCAAGGGCGGGCCGAAGACGCTGCTGATGCGGGCTTGGGGGCCGGCGTTGGCACGCTTTGTTGCGGGGACCACGATGGAGGACCCGGTGGTGGCCCTGCATGACACCATCGTGCGCGGCGGGCTGGTGCTGGCGCAGAATGACAACTGGGGCAGCGGCGGCACGACGCGTGTGGACGCGGACATCGCGAGGATGGGTGCCTATGCGTTTCCCGAGGCGGCCTCGAAGGATTCGGCGCTGCATTATGCGGTGGACGGCCTGGCCACCCTCTATGCCTTCGACAAGGCGGACAAGCCCGGCCTGACGCTGGTGGAGCTCTACGACGTGGACGACAGCCAGGCGTCGCGCCTGGTGAACCTTTCGGCGCGCAACCACGTGGGCGGGGGCGACGAGCTGCTGGTGGCGGGTTTTTCGATCAAGGGCAACCAGGCGATGCGGCTCCTGCTGCGCGGCGTGGCGCCGAGACTGGGGCTGCCGCCCTTCGGCCTGGGCGGCCTCCTGGCGGACCCGTTGATCAAGTTGTATAAAATCGAGGGCCAGGTGAGCACGCAAATCGACAGCAACGATGACTGGGCGAGCGGCGGGGTGGTGGCGATGCGCCAGGCCTTCGCGAGTGTGGAGGCCTTCGACCTGCCGGAGGAGACGAGCAGGGATGCGGCGCTGGTGGTGTCGCTACAGCCCGGACTTTATACCGTGGAGCTGCACGGCAAGGGCGGTGCCGCGGGGGATGCGATGATCGAGGTGTATGAGATGCCGTAGGGTGGGCCGGGGGCCTTGGATCAAACGGGACGCTCCTTGGTGGGCCGGTGGCTCGAGGTCCTCCCAATATTGGGTTGCCCCAGGTTCTCTTGTTGATGGACCAGCTTGCGCAGTGCCTTCAACTCCTCAGCTCGCGCCTTTCGAAAGCGACGCTGTCGCTCTGCGTTGTTCTGACGCTTCTGCAGGACTGACTTTTCTGGTCTTCCAGCACGCAAGGTAAGCGGCAGGTCAACCCAAGGTGTGAAGACGTTTCTGCGTTTGAACGCCAGGGGGGATTGTAGGAGTGCGAGCCAGCGCAGGGTTGGTGTCGCGCCTTCGTCGAAGAGAGGGTCCTTCAGGGTGCGCCCTTCAGCAAAAGCCCAGTTTGGTGGGACAATGCCAGCCTTGCCCGCCAGATGCTCGGCATAGGCTGCGAGCCAGGCATCCGCCACCTGGCCTTGAGCGAACTTTCCTTCAAGCCTTTCGGGTTCGTCCCTGATCGTGGCAGCAGCCTGGGCCCGTGAAGACAGCCGACGCAACTCATGCAGCCAGTCACGCAGGTGCCGGCCGAAGTCAGCAAGGGAGTCCGACCTTTCGGCAATTTCCTTAAGGGATGACGGGCGGGACGTCATGGGCGGGGCTCTCCCAGGGTTGCACGCACGAGTTCCCTTGCGGCCACCGGAAGTGAGTCATGAGGGAAGAACTTGTCGTAAATGGCTTCCGCTGCCTCGACCGACCCCACCTGCATCTTTTGTATGAGAAAGCGGATGTCGCCATGGTCACCGGCGTACCCGGGCAGCGGAGGCCGGCAGGCACGGAGTTTCAATGCGAGTAAGTAGGCTGCGGTTGGGACTGACACCCGCAGCCCTGGGCCAAATTCAATCTCGGTGAGCTGACGCTTGGCCTCCTTCTCAGCCAGAAATTGTTTCACATGATCATTGAGCCAGTCCTCGGGGAGGCCCAGCTCCAGTGCAACCTTCACAGCCAGTTTTTGGGCAAGTTCGCTTTGCCGGACCACGGCATCCACGTCCTTGGTTGTTTCCCTCGATCCGTACACAAGGGTGAACACTGCCCCGCCATACAGGGAAAGCTCGAGAGTGACCCCCTGCTCATGCGCCAGCTCACCCAAACGCCGTAAGGCTTGAGTGAGTTTTGCACGGCTTAGGCTTTCGTATGGCATGATTAAACGTTACGTAACGTTTAATTAAAATCAAGGCGTGATATCCGAGGCAAGGACAGCGGAGAGGCGGAGCGGATTTTTGGGGAGGAGGTGCCGTTGTGAAACTCCGAGGTGATCGCATAAAAAAGCCCCGGCACGGGTGTGCCGGGGCTTGGTAGAGAGTTCCCTCTCGGACC
>JAHFTI010000430.1 GCA_023265535.1 Opitutaceae bacterium | reverse complement strand
CGGCGTAGGCGTTGTCGTGGATGTTGGAGGGGTGCAGGCCGGCCTCGCCGCCGTCGGTGCGCGCCCAGCGGGGCTTCGGGCCGATGAGGCGGACACCGGTGCGGGCGGAGTTGAAGTGCACCTCGTAGGAGGCGCTGAAGAGGTCGGTGATGTCCTCGGGGTGGAAGAAGTCGGGCGCGCCGTGAGGGCCGTACATGACGCCGATGCTCCATTCCCTGGAGTAGCTGGGGATGAGGCTTGAGGGAATGGTGGCAAGGACGGCCGTGGGGGCGGGGGAAGAGGCTGAAGGGCCTACGCTTGGTTCCGCCTGCAAGGGCAGTCGGGGCAGGGCCGGGGCGGCGGCCTTTTCGGCGCAGAGATGGAGGATGTCGCCTGTGCGCAGGGCGCGGCCGCAGTGACCGCCGAAGAGGCCGAGGGTGAAGGTGCTGCGGCTGCCGAGGTAGTCGGGCAGGTCGAGGCCGCCGCGCAGGGCCAGGTAGGCTCGCATGCCGGCGCCCTTCACCTTGCCCAGGCGCAGTATCGAGCCCTTGGATACGGCGAAGCTGGTCCAGGAGGCCACGGGGCGGCCGTCGAGGTCGGTGTCGAGCTCGGCGCCCGTGAGGGCCACGACGGCGTCGCAATTGAAACGGAGGGTGGGGCCGGAGAGGGTGATCTCCAGGGCGGCGGCGGAGGGGCCGTTGCCGGCGAGGCGGTTGGCGAGGCGGAAGGCCAGCGGGTCCATGGGGCCGGAGGGCGGCACGCCCACGTCCCAGTAGCCGAGGCGCCCGGGATAGTCCTGCACCGTGGTCTGGGTGCCGCCCTCGAGGACCTCGAAGCTGTCGGCGAGGTAGGGGAGCGAGTCCAGGTAGCGGGTGGTGACGCGGCCCGCCACGAAGGCGTCGGCCTCGAGGATCTGGCGAAGGTAGCGGAGGTTGGTCTCGAGGCCGCCGACGCGGGTGAGGGCGAGGGCGGTCTGCATGGCGGCGAGGGCCTCGGCGCGGTCCGCGCCGCGAGTGATGAGCTTGGCCAGCATGGGGTCGTAGTAGGGGCTCACTTCGGAGCCGCGCGCGACCCAGGTCTCCACGCGCAGGCCGGGTGCCATCTGCCATTCGGTGATGAGGCCCGTGCAGGGGGAGAAGTTGCGGCCCGGATCCTCGGAGTAGAGGCGGACCTGCAGCGAGGCGCCGCAGGTGTTGCGTTTCCAGGTGGAGAGGTCGAGCTCGCCCGCGGCCTGGCGCAACATCCACTCGACAAGGTCGACGCCCGTGACCTCCTCGGTGACGCCGTGCTCCACCTGGAGGCGGGTGTTGACCTCGAGGAAGTAGAACTGGCCGGTGTCGTCGTCGTACACGAACTCCACGGTGCCGGCCGACTCGTAGGCGGCGGCCTTGCCGAGCTTTTCGGCGCAGGCGAAGAGGGCGTCGCGCTGGGCGTCGCTGAGGCCGGGCGCGGGTGTTTCCTCGATGATCTTCTGGTTGCGGCGCTGCACGGAGCATTCGCGTTCGCCGAGCACGGCGACATTGCCGCGGCCGTCGCCGAAGATCTGCACCTCGATGTGGCGGGCGCGCTGCACGTATTTCTCGAGGTAGAGGCCGCCCTCCTTGAAGTTGCTGCGGCTGAGGCGCTCGACGCTTTCGAAGGCGGCGGGCAGGTCGGCCTCGCGCCAGATGAGCTGCATGCCGATGCCGCCGCCGCCGGCGGTGCTCTTGAGCATGACGGGATAGCCGATGCGGGCGGCCTCGCGCAGGGCCTCGGCGCTGTCCTTCAGGAGGCCGGTGCCGGGGAGGAGCGGGACCTTCTCGGCGACGGCGATGGCGCGGGCGCTGTGCTTCAGGCCGAAGTTGCGCATCTGGTCCGGCTTGGGTCCGATGAAGGTGATACCCGCGGCGGCGCAGGCCTCTGCGAAGCCCGGGTTTTCGCTGAGGAAACCGTAGCCCGGGTGGATGGCCTGGGCGCCGGTGCGGCGGGCGGCCTCGAGGATTTTCTCGATGACCAAGTAGCTCTGCGCGGCGGGTGCGGGGCCGATCAGGAGGGCCTCATCGGCGAGGTCGACGTGGGCCGAACCGGCGTCCGCCTCGGAGTAGACGGCGACGGAGGCGATGCCCATGCGGCGCAGCGTGCGGATGATCCTGCAGGCGATGGCGCCGCGGTTTGCGATGAGTACCTTGGAGAACATGGGTGAGGAAATTGCGCTATGAAGGAGTGCTGTGAGCGGATGCCCCTTGTTTCTCGCTGGCTTTGTTTCGGCTGACTCCGTGTTGCCTCGCCGGGCTGTGGGTTCGCCGCGGCCGAGACAGGGTTGGAAGTGGGCGAGAGGGGGGGGCTGCGGATTGGTAAAGGGGGGAGGGTTCAGTCCCAGATGAGCAGCCGGATGGGCGTGGGGTTGTAGGCGTTGCAGGGATTGTTGAGCTGGGGGCAGTTTGAGATGAGGCAGATGAGGTCCATCTCGGCGCGCATCTCGACGTACTTGCCGCCGGCGGAGACGCCGTCCTCGAAGGTGAGGCCGCCCTCGGGGGTGACGGGCACGTTCATGAAGAAGTTGATGTTGCTGACCAGGTCGCGCTTGGAGAAGGGGTCGCCCCAGTTGCCGAGCTGCAGGAGGAAGTTGTCGCGGCAGCTGTGCATGTGCTTCGTGCGATGTCCGTAGCGGACGGTGTTGGACTCCGCCGCGCAGGCACCGCCCAGGGTGTCGTGGCGGCCGCAGGTGTCGGCGGTGATGACCGCCATCGTGTTGCAATCGTTGGAGAGCAGGCGGGTGCCGGTGGTGAGGTAGATGCCTCCCTGCTCGCGGATCGTGTCCTGGGCGCTGTAGCGTTCGCTTGGATACGCGGCGTTGTAGAAGATTGTATCCACGGCCTGGTTACCGTCGAGGTCGACGATGCGGAAGCTCTGTCCCCTGCCGATGCGGTGCATCCAGCCCTCGCCTGCGGGGACGACCTGGTCGTAGACGGCCGATGCGGGATCGAGGCTGCTCTCGGTGTAGATGAGGGTGCTCATGGCGGCTCAGCGGAAGAGGATTTCGGAGTTGAAGAAGGCGCGCTCGTTCTCGGGACGGAAGGTCCTGCAATAATCGTCGGCGGCGGGCGGCTCGCCGCGCCAGACCGTCGCCTTGACGCGGCCGGGGGCGTAGGTCCGCGACGGGTCCAGGGGGTGGGGGCAGGTGTTGAGGACCACGAGCACGTCGAGTTCGGCGCGCAGGTCGATGAAGGCGCCGGGCCTGGAGTTGCCCCCCACGAAGGAGAGGCGCCCCTCGGCGTCGGCGGAGAGGCGGCTGAAGAAGTTGACGTTGGCGACGAGGTCGCGCTTTCCCATGCCCCACTTGCCGAGCTCGACGATGAAGGAGTCGCGGGCGTTGCGGTGCCAGGTGTTGCGGTCCTCCTGGAAGCGGCTCGGGCCATACTTGGCCTCGGCGTGGGCGGCGTTGCCGTGGCCGCCGAGGGGGTCGTGCCAGCCGACGGTGTCGCCGGTGATGGAGAGCAGGGCGCGGCCCATGTCGGAGAGCAGCACGTAGCCGGTGGTGAGCCTGGCGGTGTGCTGGGCCTTGAGGGTGTCGGCCATGTTGTAGCGGTCGAGGAAGTCGGCGCGGTTGTAGAACACGGCGGCCACGTTGGCGCGGCCCTCGAGGTCGGTGAGGCGCAGCACGTCGCCGCGTTTCACGACCCAGGACCACATGGAGCCGCCGGGGAGCTCCTCCTCGTACACGAGCGCGGCGGCGGGGAGCTCGGTGGGCGGGAGGGGGGCCGGGCGCGGGGTGTGCAGGATCGTGCGGGAGGCGCCTGTGGGGGCGGGCGGGAGGTGGCTGCGGGAGGCGGAAGGCATGGTGGGAGGTGCTACGTTTTTTTAGAAACGTGACACGAGTAAAGCTAGAGTCATGCCAGTTGGGGGTAAGTGGGCGAGGTGGACTGCCTCCATTTCCGAGGCGTCCGGGCCCCTGCCTGCCGAAGTGCGGGCCCAGGGGCGTGAGGCCTGGCCCGATAGAGTCAAAAAAATGCCCTCTCCGCACTTGATAAAAATAGTATCTGCGTGATACTATTATGGAGTGCCAAGAAAGATTCGCCAACTGATCGCAGATCTCTCCAGGGCGGGGTTCGTCAATCGCGGCGGCAAAGGCAGCCACCGCAATTTTCTGCATCCCTGTGGCATCTGCGTCACCGTGTCAGGCCAGGAAGGCGATGATGCCAAGTTCTACCAGGAAAAGCTCGTCCGCAAAGTCATTCAGGAGGTCACAAAATG
>JAHFTI010000429.1 GCA_023265535.1 Opitutaceae bacterium | reverse complement strand
CCTTGCCAGCCACGACATCTCCATTTTCAACCACCTGCTCGGCAGCGCGCCGCTCGAGGTTTCAGCCACGGGAGGCTTCTTCCTCAACTCACAGGTGGAGGACATCGGCTTCCTGACCCTGAACTATCCCAACGGGGTGGTCTGCCATGTGCACACGTCCTGGCTTAATCCACGCAAGGTGCGCCAGCTCACGATCGTGGGAGAGCACAAGATGGTCGTTTGGGACGACATGAACAACCTCGAGCCGATCCGCTACTATGACAAGGGGGTCACCGCCAGCCACTACTCCAGCTTTGGCGAATTCCACATGATCCTGCGCGATGGTGCGATCACCATCCCGAAGGTCCGGCTCTACGAATCGTTGATGCGCCAGGACCAGGAGTTCGTGGACTGCATCCGAAAGCGCAGGACACCGGCCGCGAGCGGGGACTTCGCACACACCGTGGTGCGCGTCCTGGAGGCAGCCATGAAATCGCTGCGCAACCGCGGACAATTCATGACCGTCGAACCAGCATGAACCAACCACAGGTCCATGCCACTGCCCTGATCGGAAACGGCGTCACGCTTGGCACGGGCGTCCGCGTAAACGCGTTTGTAAACCTCTACGGCTGTCAGGTCGGCGATGACTGCATGATCGGCACCTTCGTGGAGATCCAGTCGGACGTGAAGTTGGGGGCCCGCTGCCGCATCCAGAGCCACAGTTTCATCTGCTCCGGAGTAACCCTGGAGGAGGAAGTCTTTGTAGGACACGGGGTGATGTTCATCAACGACCGGCATCCCAGCGTGCAGGGCGCTCTGCGGAGGAATTGGACGCTCTCGCCGGTCCTCGTCGGCGCGGGGGCAAGCATTGGCAGCGGCGCCGTGATCATGGGGGGGGTGACCATCGGCAAGGGTGCGGTCATCGGGGCGGGAGCAGTGGTGTGCAAGGATGTGCCGGATGGGGCCACTGTGGCTGGTGTGCCCGCGCGGACCTTGGCCCGGAGCTGAAGCCAATGGACCATCCGAGCCCAGTACTTTCGGTCATCATTCCGGTCTACAATGAGGAGCGGCTGGTGAAGGCCAGCGTGGAAGCCATGCATGCCAGCCTGCTCGCAAGGGCCATCCCCTTCGAGATCGTGCTGGTGAATGACGGCAGCAAGGACGCCTCCCCCGTCCTGATGGACCAACTGGCAGCCCGCCTCGAAGGGGTTCGCGTGCGGCACCAGCAAAACCAGGGCATAGGCGGCGCCTTCAGGACCGGACTGACGGAGGCGCGCGGCGAATATTGCATGCTCTGGCCGGCCGACATGCTGGCGACGAAGGAGGGATTGGCTCCCTACACGGACAGCCTTGGACGCGCGGATGTGATCGTGGGCTGTCGCCGCCAACGCCTGGCCTACAACTGGCTGATGCGCATCAATGCCAGGATCTATCCGTTGTTGATCCGTCTGCTCTTCGGGCTGCGGCTGCGCGACGTGAATTGGATCTGCGTGTACCGCCGCGCCCCGCTGGCAGCCCTTACACTGACACAATCGGGCATTCCGATGCTGGCCGAAATGCTCGTGAGGCTCAGGGACAGGCAGGCCAGCTTTCTGGAGATCGAGGTCGACATGCAGGTGCGCACGGCCGGCAAGCCCTCCGCGGCGCGCCTCGTGGTCATGCGACGCACCCTCCTCGGACTCCTGCGCTTTTGGCTGCTCTGGAGGCGTGAGCAGAAGTCCGCCACCCACACCTGAATTTACCATGAATGTCCCCTTCGCCAACCTGCCGCTAAACTACACCCTGCACCGCCAGGAGTACGACGAGGCCGTGCAAAAGGTAATGAGCCATGCCCAGTTCATCCTGGGGCCCGAGGTGACCAGCTTTGAGGGCAACTGGGCAAGATTCTGCAACACCAGCCACGCCGTCGGCGTCGGCTCGGGTACCGATGCCCTGCAGCTGATCCTGAGGGGACTCGACATCGGGCCGGGCGACGAGGTGATCACCGTCGCCAACACTTTCATAGCCACGGCCGAGGCCATTTCCTACACGGGAGCGAAGCCCGTCCTGGTCGACTGCGACCTGAACACGCACCTGATCGATCCGCAGGCGGTTGAGGCGGCCATCACCCTGCGCACCAAGGCGATCCTCCCCGTGCATCTCTACGGACAACCCGCAGACATGGACACGCTCTCAACCATAGCCGAGCGCCATGGGCTGGCCCTTGTGGAGGATGCAGCCCAGGCCCATGCGGCAACCCTGGCCGATGGACGACGCTGCGGCTCGCTCGGCATCGCGGCAGGCTTCAGTTTCTATCCCGGAAAAAACCTGGGGGCCTTTGGCGATGGAGGAGCGGTGACAAGCTCCAACGAGGCCTTGGTGGCCCGAATCCGCCTTTTGCGCAACTGGGGCTCCGTGGTCAAATACCACCATGAGGTCCAAGGTTACAACTCACGCTTGGACACACTTCAGGCGGCGGTGCTCGACGTGAAGCTGAGGCACCTTGAGCGATGGACAAACCTGCGGCGGGCGGCAGTGGCCAGCTACCGCAGCCAACTACACGACTGCCCGGCCCTGGTGCTCCCTGCGGAGGCCAGCTGGACCGGTGTGCATGCCTACCATCTGCTTGTCATCAGACTGACGGACCACGACAGGGACCTGGTCGCGAGGCAGCTTGGTGCGCAGGGAATTCAGACCGTGGTACACTATCCCGTGCCCATCCACCTCCAGAAGGCCTACGCCGAACTCGGCCAGCCAAGGGGCTCACTGCCCAATGCAGAGAAAGCCGCGGAAAGCATACTCTCCCTTCCCCTCTTCCCGGAAATCACGGAAGAGCAGATCACCCATGTCTGCACGCAGCTAAGGCAGGTGCTGTCGCGCTCCCCGCAGGCAAGGACATGAGGGACCTTCTCAAAAAAGGGTCCCCTGCTGGAGGTCGTCGCGTCGCGTCCCGCTCTGCGAGCTGAGCGTGAGGAGGCGGGGCAGGCTGAGACCCCGCAGGGGCTCGGCGCGGGAGAGCCACAGCAGCACGAGCGCCCCGGCAAGCGCATCATAGAGCGCGGCGTGGTAGCGCGCGCGGCCCGGCGGGCAGCAGGCGGGTGCGATCCGGTCCAGCTCCTCCTGAAGACCGAGCGAGGCGACCAGCCCCGAGAGCTTCACGCTCTCGAGGCGGGGGAAGAATTCGCGGCACAGCGAGGCGCTGTCGACCCAGGGGCCCCACTCCGCGAGCGAGGCGCCGGGGCGGGCAAAATCGGGACTGCTCCGGGGATAGGGCCAGACGCTGCGGAGCAGGCTGTTTTCCACGCCCGCGCAGTGCGCCGCAAGGGGCCCACGCTCACGGAGGCCTGCAAAGTACTCCCAGTCGGCGGAAAGCGGCTCGGCCCCCGCAAGATCCGCCTCGGCCAGTCCGTGCACCGCGGTCTCCTCGGCCAGGACGCGGCCGCGCGCCGCGCAGAGGCGCGAGCGCGTGGCGGTGAGCGCACCCGAACGCAGGCTCACCACACCATACTCAAGCACACCCGAGCGGAGGTTTCCCTCGAAATCGATGAAATGGATCTCCTGCTCGGTCCAGTCGGCCATGGCGTGCGTGTTGGGGGGCTGCGCGGAGGGCGCCGTATCACTTTTCCCGATACTCAAACTCGCCGCCCTTGGGCGCCGTGGAGTCGCCACCCACGAAGACCTCGAAGCGGCCCGCCTCGGGCCCGTTGGTCATGTCGGCATGGGTGAAGGCAAGGTCGCCCGGACGCAGCGTGAAGGACACCTCGCGGGTCTCACCCGGCTTGAGCGAAACGCGGGAGAAGCCCTTGAGTTCGCGCACGGGGCGGGTGACCGAGCCAACCAGGTCGCGCACATAAAGCTGCACCACCTCGTCCGCAGCCAGGCGGCCCCGGTTGGCCACGGGCACCACGATGCGAAGGCTGCCGGCCGGCGTGAGCACGGCCGAGGAGAGGCTGACCTTGCCATACTCAAAACGTCCGTAGCTCAGGCCGAAGCCGAAGGGGAACTCGGGGGTGTTGGGGGAATCGAGGTAATGGGAAAGGAACTTCTGGGTGGGCTGGCCCTCGACCTGGGGACGGCCGCTCATCTTGTGGTTGTAGAAAATCGGCACCTGGCCGACCGAGCGCGGGAAGGTGACGGGGAGCTTGCCCGAGGGGGACACGGCGCCGGAGAGCAGGTCGACGATGGCGGGGCCGCCCATGGTGCCGGGGAACCAGCCCAGCAGGATCGCGTCGGCGTACTTGCGCACCTCGGCGAG
>JAHFTI010000428.1 GCA_023265535.1 Opitutaceae bacterium | reverse complement strand
GGAGCAGGGGCTCGGCACCCACCGAGAGCAGGCGCAGCCGGGGAAAGCGAAGGCCCGCCGGGATCGTTCCCGCCAGGCGGCGGAAGGTCGACACGCTCATGGTCGAGATGCTGATGCGTTCCCGGAGGAGCCAGTCGCGCAGGGCGGACACGGAGTGTGCCCTGAGGTCGAGCAGATGGACTGAGGCCCCGCTCAGCAGCGCTCCGAAGACCGGGGAAAGGAAGGCGCTGAAGGAAGGCGAAAACAGCAGGTCGAAACGGTCCTCCGGTGTGACATGGAGGTCGCGTGTCTGGCGGCCCACGTCGAAGAGAATGTTTCGGTGTGTGTGTGCGACGGCCTTGGGCTCGCCTGTCGAGCCGGAGGTGAAATAGAGGCAGGCAAAGTTCTCGGGCGAGAGCGCGGGCTGCTTCGGCCTGCCGCCTGCCTGCAGCAGGGACGCCAGCTCCACTTCAAGGCGGCCCAGCCCCACCTCGTCCTGCAACATGGGCTCGCCAGGCCTGCACAACACCAGCCGTGCCCCGGACACCTGCAGCATCGTGCGAAGGCGTGCTGCGGGGTAGGAGGGATCCATCGAGAGGTAGACGCCGCCCGCGCGCAGGATGCCGAGCACGGCCGCGACATGGAGCGCGCCCAAGGGCATGAGGACGGCCACCACGGGATGACTTTCGTGTGCCGCGCCCTGCACGCGCTCGGCCACGGCCAACGAAGCACGATCCAGGTCCGCGTATGCCAGCTGGGTCTCGCCCTCGCCCAGTGCAGGGCGCTGGGGCTGCCGCGCCACGATCTCGGCAAAACGCCCACCCAGGTCGTACTGGGTGCTCTTGAGCTGGAGGCGTTCGAAATCGGTGTAGGGTGAAAGCCCCATGTTGAAAACTTATGGCTTGTATTAAGGTTAGGTCTGGCTCAACTCAAGTCCATCCTAGCGGCCATGGACTCGCCCCTGATAGAGAGCACCACGACACCCTCATTGCGACTTCCTGCGGGGCGGGCGACCGCTGAATCAGGGAATGCAGGAGGAGCCGCTCAGGGGCTTTGCCGGCGTGTGGAGGGCGTGATCCGTTCCTATGATGAAATGCGACTGCAGGTGTACCGGAGCCGTCCCGGCAATCCGAACCGCATCGAGTTCCTGAGCGTGGGCGGGGCCCGTGCGATGCGTTTTCCGGCGGTGGGATATTTCAACCAGGTCTATGGGGTCGGCGAGGCGGAGCTTGGCAGGATCGACGAGCTGCGCGCCTTCTACGCTGGTGCCTCCTTCAAGCTCTATGTGTCGCCCGATGCCGACCGTGCCTTGGTGGAGGAGGGCTTGCGCAGCGCAGGATGTGTTGAGGAGGGGCATCTGGTCCGTCTCTTTCATCCGCTCACGCCGCAACCCGTTCCCCCATGGCCCGTGGGCATGCGCCTGGAGTCGCTCCACCCCGAGGACACGGACCTTTTCTTCCGGACCTACCTGAGTGCCTTCGGTGCAAAGACCGACAACTGGGAGCCAGCCCTGGCGAACATGAGGCTGCTCGCCAGGCAGCCCGAGTTGAAGTGCCTTTTTGCCAAGCTGCACGGCGATGCCGCAGGCATTGCGATGCTCTATTTTCATGACCGCATCGCCTGCCTGTGCGCCGGCGCGGTCCTGCCCTGGTTCGAGAAGCTGGGACTACAGTCCATACTGATCCATGAGCGGCTGCGCTTGGGACGGCACAGGGGCTGCGAGCTCGCGGTGAGCTGGACGGAGGCGAACAGCCAGAGCCACCGCAACCTTGCACGGTTCGGATTCCAGACCGCCTATGTGGACACGATCTGGGTGCACGGCGGGAAGGCTCAGGGAGGGGTGTCATGATCCATTTCCTTCGTCGCCTGCGCAATCATCTCGGTTATCGTCTGTTCATTGAGCGCACGCGGCGCACGCACCGGATCGTGCGTCGCAAGGATGGCTCCCCCGGCTTCACCCTGTTTGGCAATCCGCTTCCGCTGAGCCACTTCGCACGCTATTATCTCGAGGGTGACACTGCGGACGTGGTCACTCCTCTGCGCAATGGCACGAATTTCACCCGGCTTGCCCGTCAGGCGGCGGAGGAATCGGGGCTCGCCGTGGTGGCCCTCATCAAGCCCCCCCGCGACCTGGCCGCGGACCTACTGACGGTCCCCCGGTTTGTCGATGTCTGCACAGCACTCCCCGAGTCGATCGAGGAATATCGCCGACGCATGAAGGAAACCGCCCTGGCCGACGTGAGGCGCATCATCAAGTTCGGCTACGAGTATCAGATCAGCAGGGATCCGGGCCTGGTCTCCGAGTTTTATCACCGCTACCACAGGCCTTCGATCTCATCGCGTCACTGGGATGATGCGCATATCCTGACCGAGGCTGGCATCGCCGAGATGCTCGCCGCCGAGGGCGGCGAGTTCCTGAGGGTGATGGATGGCGACACCTGCGTAGCAATGGGCCTCAACCGCGTCGAGGGGGACCTGTACACCCTCCACCGCCTGGGGTGGCGCGACGCCTGCCCCGAGCTGCACAAAAACGGGGTGGTGGCGGCCATCTACTGGTTCGGTGCGATGAGGGCCTACGCGCTCGGCCTGCGTCGTCTGACCCCCGGGGGGGCTGCACCCTATCTCGAGGACGGCCTGTTGTACTGCAAGGCCAAGTGGGGCTCGCGCCTCGATTGGGATCGGACCTGCTATGATACCTGGCAGCTGCTGCTCAATCCCGCCCATCCCCAGTGCCGAGCCTTCCTGTCGCGGTGTTCGCTCATTTTGAGGGGGCCGCGCGGGAAATTCTTCATCGTGAGTGCGAAGGCCCCGTCCGAGTGCAGTCAATATGCCGCGCACAGGGACAGCATCTGCGCCTGGTTCCGCCTGAGAGGCGAGCCGCTCGCGGGGCGTCCCGCATCGGGCCTGCTGCCCGCGTCGCTGGATCCCTGGTTCGACTCGATCACCCTTGGTGAGGCCGTCCCGGCGCAGGCGACCGTGCGGCTGCAGGGTGAGCCGGTCGCTGCGCGCTGAGGGCCCGGCGGCGGCATGGCCGGCATCGCCGCATTGGCTCCAAGAAAAAGGGCCCGCCTGCGGCGGGCCCCGGAAAAGGGACTGTATCCGGTTTTCAACTACCAGACCAGCAGGCCGCCGGCGAAGGTGAGGCCTGCGCCGACGCTGCAGAAGATGATCTTGTCGCCGGCGGTGAAGATGCCCTCCTCGGCGGCGTAGCCGAGCGCCATCGAGACGGAGGCGGCGCTGGTGTTGCCGTACTTCGCGATGGTGACGATGAACTTCTCGTAGGGGATGCCCACGCGCTTGCCCACGGCCTTGAGGATGCGCTCGTTGGCCTGGTGGGGCACGATCCACGCGATGTCCTCCGCCTTCAGGTTGTGGCGCTTCAGGGTGTCCTCGATCTCGCGTGCGAAGGCGACGACGGCGGCCTTGAAGACGGCGGCACCGTCCATCTGCAGGTAGAAATGGTCGCGGTCGTGGCCGCCCGGATGGGGCATGGGCTTGATCGCTCCGCCACCCGTGCGCTGGATCGCGGCATAGCTGTCGGAGTCGCCGGAGAGGGCCATGCGGTGCAGGCGATGTCCGCCCGGGGCGTCGGTGAGGACCGCGGCCCCGGCACCGTCGCCGAAGAGGAAGGCGGTTTCCTTGTCCTTCGGGTTCGTGATGCGAGAGAGCAGCTCGGCGGTGACGACGAGGATCTTCTTCGCCGTGCCCGAGCGGATGAAGGCGCGACCGACCTCCAGGGCGTAAAGCCAGCCGGAGCAGGCTGCGTTCAGGTCGAAGGCGAGCGGGGTGCGCACGCCCAGGCGCTGGGCGAGGCGGCTGGCCATCGAGGGCACGGGCTGGTCGGGAATGAGGGTGGCGAGGATGACGCCGTCGAGTTCGCTGGCCGAGATGCCGGCCTGGCGCAGGGCGTGTTCGCTGGCGATGGCGGCAAGGTCGGTGGCCGTCTCGTCCTCGGCGGCATGGCGGCGTTCGCGGATGCCGGTGAGCTTGATCATCTCCTCCTCGGTGCGGTCAGGGAACTGCTTCAGGATTTCGCTGTTCGGCATGACGTTGCGCGGAACGGCGTAACCCACGCCTGCGATGCAGACGGTCTCGAAACCGCAGATGCCGTCGCGCACGGCGGCGGCGGCGGGGGAGGGGGCCTGTGCGGCGGGGGCGGAAACGGGGGCGGCCGCGGCCTTGCGGGCCTCCAGGTAGGCGGTGATGTCGTCACCCGACACGCGGCCGCCGGGGCCGGTG
>JAHFTI010000427.1 GCA_023265535.1 Opitutaceae bacterium | reverse complement strand
CCGCTCCATCGGCAACCTGTACCTCCAGTGCACCGGTGCCACGCCGCATGCGGGCGGCGATCCGGTGTTCACGCCGGCCTACTCCTACACGCTGCACCCGACGGGCGGGACGGCGGGCAACGATGTGGTGACCCTCGCAACGACCTATGCGGGCAACACCGCAGGCCTCAACTCGCAGACCCCCGCCGAGCAGCACGCCTCGATCACTGGCCCCGCCGCGGGCAGCAGCCTGGAGCTGGCGCCCACCGGCACGGCCACCCTGGCAGCGAGCTTCACGGGCTTCAGCGCGGTCTCCCAGCAGTGGCGCCTGAACAACTTTCCCATTCCCGGCGCCACTGCGGCGTCGCATGTCATCAGCTCCATGGACGCGGGCCAGGTCGGCCTCTACACGGTCGAACTTCTCCTTGCCAACGGTGAGCGGGTGGTCAGCGCCCCCTTTGCCGTGACGCTCGGCGCCTCGCTCCCTCCGGCCATCACCACGCAGCCCGCGAGCCAGGTGGTGGCAGCCGGTTCCCCCGTGACCTTCACGGTCGTGGCGACAGGCACCCCGGCCCCGACGTATCAGTGGCGCCACTACGGCGTGGACGGCGTGGCGCGCGCCCTTCCGGGCGCGACGGGAGCCAGCCTCACGCTTCCCGAGGTGACCACCGAGGAGGCGACCCGCTACGACTGCGTTGTCACCCAGGGGGGTGCGAGCGTGACCTCGCAGTCGGCCGTCCTCTCCGTTCCGATCCTCACCACGTCCAATCCCTCGGCCCGCCTGGTGAATCTCTCGGCACGTTCGCATGTGCGCAACGGGGTCGAGGCGACGATCGTGGGCTTTGTCGTGAAGGGCACGGGCAGCAACCGCCTGCTTGTGCGCGCCTCCGGACCGACGCTGCGCGGCTTCGGCCTCACGCAGGTGGTGGAGGATCCTGTCATGGAGCTCTTCAACCAGGCGGACACCGCCAGCCTGCTGGCTCAGAACGACAATTGGGCCAGCGGCGGCGTGGAAACGCTGCGGGCCGCCTTCGTGCGCACCCAGGCTTTTGACTGGAATTCCGACACGACCGAGTCCGCCCTGCTGCGTGAGTTCCAGGCAGGGGACTACACGGCGGTGGTGCGCGGCAAGACCACTGACGGCATCGGCCTGGTGGAGCTTTACGAGGACCTCAGCGCGGGGTCGCGCCTGGTGAACCTTTCGGCGCGCGCCGTCATGAGCTCGGGAGAGCACACGCTGACGGCGGGCTTTGTGATCAAGGGCACCGGCCTGAAGACCGTCCTGGTGCGCCTGGCGGGACCGGCGCTGCAACCGTTCCTCGCAGGATACGCCACGGATCCCGTGTTGCGCGTGTACAACCAGGGCAATGTGGACCTGCCCATCGCGAGCAACGATGACTGGGACAGCGACAGCGCCAAGGGGGACCAGATCGACAGCCTTGGCCGTGCCCTCAAGGCCTTCGCCTGGACGCGGGGTTCCGCCGATGCGGCGATCCTGCTGACCCTGCGTGCGGGCAGCTACACGGTCGAGGGGGCCTCCAAGAACGGCTCCGGCGTGGCCCTCGTCGAGGTCTATGAGGTGAATGAGTGAAATGCCGGGGAAGACCGCGGGGAAGATTTTGCCGGGAGGGGAGGCCGGCGCTGCGTGTGCCTGCGTCCGGGGCTTTTTGCGCGTGGCCATCCTGCTGCCTGGCAGCCTGATAGGGCAGGGGTGTTTTCGGCGGTACGGGGCCTGCTCCCAAGGGGGCACGGCGGCGCCCGTCCCGGGTGTCGCCACCACGCCATTCCCGACGCCTTACGCCCATGTCCGAATTCAGCTCCTCCCCAAATGGAATGTCCTGCGGCGATGCCGCACCCGCGGGCAAGCCCGGCCAGGAGGTCCTGGTCTTTCGTCACCACATGCAGCTGCTGCGTTGCTCGCTGCTCCAGGGAGACCTCTCCACGGCGCGGACCTCGTTCGCCGCGTTGAAGGGGATCGTGCCCGCCGTGCCCGTGGAGGTGAGCATGAGTCCGCAGGTCGTCAGTTCGGGGGCAAGTGCCTTCGTGGCGCTCCACAGGGCCTTGGAGGAGGGCTGCCTGCCCGATGCTCGCAAGGCCTTTCTGTTGTTGATTTTCTCGCTGCGCACGCCGCCGCCCACCCGCCCGCGTCATGTCGGGCACATGCGTGTGCGGGCCCTGTGCGGACTCAGTGCTGGATGCGCTCGGAATTGGTCACCTCATAGGCCGGCTTTCCGCCGTCTGCGGTGAGCACGTTGACGAAGCGGACGTCCTCCGCCTCGTCGACCTGGATGCGGCCGCCCTTGGGCAGGCAGATGTTTTCGAAGTGGACGTTTTTCGTGCGGTGGCCCGCCTGGGAGAAGCCGTTCACGATGATGACCGGGCCCTTGGTCGGGGCCTTGGAGAGGTCGATGTTCACGAAGCGGAAATTGCGGAAGAAGGGCTGCTCGGGGGCGGCGGCTCCGTCGTTGTTGTAGTTCAGCTTGGTGAGGATCGTGATCTTCTGCAGGTCGCAGTCTCGCACCAGGACGTCCTCGATGTAGGCGCCGCGGTCCTTGGTGGCCTTGATCTGCATGCCGTTGAGCAGGTCGCCGGCGATGCAGTCCTGCACGAGCACGCCGCGCACGCCGCCTGACATTTCGCTGCCGATGGAGATGCCGTGGCCGCGCGTGAAGACGCAGTCGAAGATCTGCACGTTCTCGGTGGGGCGGTTGACGACATTGCCCTCGGGGTTCTTGCCGGACTTGATGGCGATGCAGTCGTCACCCGTGTCGAAGCTGCAGTTGAAGATGTAGGAGTTCCTGGAGGAGTCGGGGTCGATGCCGTCGCCGTTGTGGACGTCGCTGTGGATTTTCAGTCCATGCAGCGAGACGTTTTCGGAATAGATGTAGTGGAGGGTCCAGCAGGGGGCTTCCTCGATCCTCAGTCCCTGGATTTCCACGTTGGCGCAATTCATGAGGCAGACGAGGCGGCCACGGCCGCGCAGGCCGTGGGTGGCCTTCATGGCCTGGCCGAGCACCTTGCCGCCGCCCGAGAGGGTGCCCTCGCCTCGGATGCTGAGGTTGCGCACGGTGGCGGGGCCGGCGCGGTCCAGACGGCCTGCATTGAGGAGGCTGGCGTAGGTCTTCAGCTCCCAACCCTCGAAACGGTTCAGGTAGAAGGGCTCGTAGTCTGCCGGATTGGCCGAGCCCTTGAGCACGCCTCCGGCGGCGATGAGCAGGGTCATGTCGCTCTTGAGGAAGAGCGCGCCGCTGAGGAAGACGCCCTTCGGGATGAGCACGACGCCATTGGCGGGGCAGGCGTCGATGGCCGCCTGGATGGCCTGGGTGTTGAGCGTGGTGCCGTCGCCCCTGGCTCCGAAGTCGACGACCGAGTGCACGGTCTCCGTCGCCGGGGTGTGCAGGGTGAGGGCCTCGCTGCGACGCGTGACGGAGCCGGACTGGGCCTGGAGCGTGAAGACCTGTGCCTGGCCGGGCTTGAGGCCCCTGAGGGTGAGGTGCGTCTTGTGCGTCTGGCCGACAGGCGTGCCGTCACGGAAAAGCTGATACACCACGGGAGAGCCGCTGGCGTCGACCTTGTCCCAGAGCAGGGTGACCTCGTCGGAGCGAAGGCTGCCGGGGGCGGCGAGAAGCCTCAGGGGCTCCGTGGCGCGAGCCTGGGAGAGAAGGCCGAGGAACAGGGTGGTGAGGAGTGCCAGGACGCGGACGGGGGAGGGGAGCATGGAGGTCGGAGATCGGAGGACGGATGTCGGCAGTCGGGGGACGAGGGGGGCGACACTCCAAGCTGGCACAAAAGCCAGCGTACTGCAGCGGGGGTGCAATCTGACAGTTCGCTCACGAGGGCGCAGGGCATCCCCTCAAGGCACACGGGACTGCCCGCGTGCCTTGCCGGAGGCTCATGCCTGGCCACCGCCCCGGAGTGGTGCTACCTGCGCGACTTGTGTTCCCTGAGGTGGGCGAGGGCCGGGAAGACGCGCTTGAAGACGGTGGCGCGGTACTGCTGCAGGAACCTGATGAACATCTTCGCGGACTTGTTGTTGAAGTCGGCGACGGGATCGACCTGGCCGTAGCTGAGCAGGTGCGAGCCGTCCTTGAGGGAGCTGAGCGCGGTGATGTAGTCCCTCCAGGCCTCGTCCAGGTTGCCCAGCAGCACGCCCTGGTCGAAGACCTTCCTGTCGAAGCCGAGCTGGGCGAGGCTCTGTGTGAGCGCCGCGCTGTAGAGGGCGACCAGGTCCCCGGGCGTG
>JAHFTI010000426.1 GCA_023265535.1 Opitutaceae bacterium | reverse complement strand
ACAACGTTCCCGGCCTCGCGCCCTTCAAGCGCGGCCCCTATTCGACGATGTACGTCGCCAAGCCCTGGACCGTGCGCCAGTACGCGGGCTTCTCCACCGCCGAGGAATCCAACGCCTTCTACAAGCGCAACCTCGCCGCCGGCCAGAAGGGCCTCTCCATCGCCTTCGACCTGGCGACCCACCGCGGCTACGACTCCGACCACCCCCGCGTGGTGGGCGACGTGGGCAAGGCGGGCGTGGCGGTCGACTCCGTCGCCGACATGCACATGCTCTTCTCGGGCATCCCGCTCGACAAGGTGTCCGTCTCGATGACCATGAACGGCGCCGTGCTGCCCGTCATGGCCTTCTACATCTGCGCCGCCCTCGAGCAGGGCGTGAAGCTCGAGCAGCTCTCGGGCACGATTCAGAACGACATTCTGAAGGAGTTCATGGTGCGTAACACCTACATTTACCCGCCGACTCCCTCGATGAAGATCATCGCGGACATCTTCAGCTACACCTCGCGGTTCATGCCGAAGTTCAACTCGATCTCGATCTCGGGCTACCACATGCAGGAGGCCGGCGCCACCGCCGACCTCGAGCTGGCGTACACCCTGGCCGACGGTCTCGAGTACCTCCGCACCGGCGTCGCCGCCGGCCTGAGCGTGGACGCCTTTGCGCCCCGCCTCTCGTTCTTCTGGGCCATCGGCAAGAACTACTTCATGGAAGTGGCCAAGATGCGCGCCGCCCGCGTGCTCTGGACGGAGATCGTCTCGCAGTTCAACCCGAAGAACCCGAAGTCCTGCGCCCTGCGCACGCACTCGCAGACCTCGGGCTGGTCCCTCACCGAGCAGGATCCCTTCAACAATGTCGCCCGCACCTGCCTCGAGGCCCTCGCCTCCGCCTGCGGCCACACGCAGTCCCTGCACACCAACGCCCTCGACGAGGCCATCGCCCTGCCGACCGACTTCTCGGCCCGCATCGCCCGCAACACCCAGCTGCACCTGCAGCAGGAAACCGGCATCTGCAACGTGGTCGATCCCTGGGGTGGCAGCTACTACGTCGAGTACCTCACGCAGGAGCTCCTCAAGAAGGCCCGCGCCCACCTCGCCGAGGTGGAGACCATGGGCGGCATGACCAAGGCCATCGAGGCCGGCATCCCGAAGCTCCGCATCGAGGAGGCGGCCGCCCGCCGCCAGGCCAAGATCGACTCCGCCAAGGAGACGATCGTCGGCCTGAACAAGTTCCGCCTCGAGAAGGAACCCGCCCTCGACATCCTCGAGGTCGACAACACCGCCGTCCGCGAGTCGCAGATCAAGCGCCTCAAGGAGCTGCGCGCCGCCCGCGATGAGGCCAAGTGCCGCGCCTCGCTGGAGGCCCTCACCGAGTGCGCCCGCACCGGCAAGGGCAACCTGCTGGAGCTCGCCGTCATCGCCGCCCAGGCCCGCGCCACGCTCGGCGAGATCAGCGACGCCCTCGAGGTCGTCTTCGGCCGCTACCAGGCCCAGATCCGCTCGATCTCGGGCGTGTACCGCGCCGAGTTCGGCGAGGACGCCAACGTGGCCAAGGTCCGCGACATGATCAGCACCTTTGAGAAGAGCGAGGGACGCCGTCCCCGCCTGCTCATCGCCAAGCTCGGCCAGGACGGACACGACCGCGGCGCCAAGGTGGTCGCCACCGCCATGGCCGACCTCGGCTTCGACATCGACATCGGCCCGCTCTTCCAGACGCCCGAGGAGGCCGCCCGTCAGGCCGTCGAGAACGACGTGCACGTCGTCGCCATGAGCTCGCTCGCCGCAGGTCACAAGACCCTGCTGCCGGCGCTGCGCAAGGCCCTCAACGAGCTCGGCCGCGAGGACATCATGGTCGTGTGCGGCGGCGTCATCCCGGCGCCCGACTACGAGTTCCTGCTGTCCAATGGCGCCAGCGCCGTCTTCGGCCCCGGCACCGTGATCCCGTACTCGTCCCTGCGCACCCTCGAGCTGCTCTTTGAGCGCCTCGAGATCAAGTGAGCTGACGCGGAACGACACGCGTATCCAGGAAACACTTACAAGGACGGCCCTCTCGCGGGGGCCGTCCTTTTTTGTGGCCCCCTGCGCCCGCGCTCGTAACAGGATTGTCACCCTTCCGTAACCTGAGGGATTACAGCGCTGGCTCCTGCGGCCGAGAGACGCTTGTGACCATCGAGCAATCCGCCGCCTCCGCCTCAACGCCACGTGGATCCCAGGGCAACCTGGCCAGGAAACTCATCATCGCCTTTTCCTGTGTGTTCCTGCTGAGCGGGGTGGTGGGACTCTTCTCCATGGCGCGGATGATGGGTGCTTCCGACAAGGTCAAGGAGCTCGTAAGCAATGATATGGAGCTGTCGCTGATCTGCGCCGACATGATGCGCCAAGCACAGGCTGTGGCACGGAGTTCGGACCTCTATCGAGCCTCGCTGGACAAGAAGGACATTCAGCAGGCCAATGAGGGTCTCAAACAACTGGGCGCGGCCCTGCTGAAGGCACAGGCTTTCATCGAACTTCACCCAAGCGAACGCCTTGACCCGCTGTTTCTTCGTACCGTGACCAAACTCAAGGAAAGCCGCTCCGAATGGCTCACCCTGATTGAGGGGACTGGCATTGAATACAACAAGGTGAAGTTCGCCGCCTCGGGCGCCAATTCCCAGGCATCCCTTCTGTCGTCCAGCATCGCCGCCGTGATCAAGGGGCTTGAGGGCGAGCCGGCCCAGCCAAAGGCCAGCGCCCAGTTCGCCACCGCCGCTCGATTGCTCGCGGAGATTCAGGCTGACAGCATGGAATTCCAGCACGGCAATCCCTCCGTGGTCCTTGCGACCACACTTGGCAAACTCGACGAGCTTGAGCGAGCGCTGGCCGCTTCCACACCCTTTCTAAGGGAAGGCATTGAGCAGGAGATGAACGGCGAGTTGTCCCAGCTGACAAAGGATTACCGCTCAAACCTTGAACTGTTGAGGCAGAGCCGCGACGCAGCCGAGGAAATTGACAGGAGGCGCTCGGCACTCACCAGCAAGCTTCTGGAATCCCTGCGCAAGGTACTCGACACGGCGAACACCAAGGCCAGGGACCTCGCCGGAGAGTCCGTGGCAGAGACGAACCAGGCAGGACGGCTCCTCCTGATCGGGGCCATTGCCTGTGTGGTGATGGCCGTGGTGCTCATGCTCGGAGTCATGCAGGCGATCGCAAAGGCGATGCAGCCGGTCGCCATCGCCATTGGCCGGGACGGCGACCAGCTCATCAGTGCCGCCTCGACGCAACAGAAGGCCCTGCGCCAGATCGAGTCCTCACTCACCGAGATTTCCTCCGCGACCGAACAGAATGCGCAACTCTCCGAGATGCTGGGACAGGTGGCTGCGCGCAGCACCGAGCAATGCCGCAGCAGCACGCAGCAGATGGGACAGCTGCGCACGGAGGCGTCGAAGGCGAACGAAACGGCCGTGCTTCAGCAACGCACCATGGAGGAGCTGCAGCGTGGCAACAAGGAGGTGGTCCAGATCATGCGCACCATCGACGACATTGCCTTCCAGACCAACATCCTTGCCCTGAATGCCGCCGTGGAGGCCGCACGCGCGGGGGAGGCGGGAGCGGGCTTCGCCGTCGTCGCCGGCGAGGTGCGGAGGCTGGCGCATCATGCAGCCACTGAATCGAAACGGACCTCGGAGCAGATGACCGTATCGGATGTTCGGATACGCCAGGGCGCGGCCTCGGCCGCAGACGTCACCCGCCAGATGGAAGGAGTGCGCCTGAAATCCGACACAGTGGACGGGAGCCTTCGCCGTTTGCTGGCCGACAGCGAGCGCCTCGACCACGATGCCATGGCCATCAAGGACGGAGCCACACGGCAGCGCCAGATGCTTCAGCATGTCGAGGCTCAGCTGAGGGACATACGGCAGCTGAGCGAGAACAACGTCGCGATGGCGGAAGAGGCGCGGGAGGCGGCCCAGCGGCTGGGCAGCGAGGCTGAATTCCTTGCAAGGGCGGGCGGCCTGCTGGGTCTTCCGGTCAGGCTCCTGAAGTCGTACTGGGAGAAGGTCCATGCGCGCGGTTCATCGCGCGGTTAACTCGCCTCCGACCAGTCCTGAGCAAGAGTTCACCGCTTCTTCACACCGGGCCTCTTGGCGCAGCGCCGCCGGGTGTATTCCCTGTTGCGATGAACAAATGGCAATCCCTTCAGGAATCCCTCAACCTGGCGATGGCAGGTGGGCTCCAAAAGGGTCCCCCGGCGGGACCATCAGCGGAGAACATCC
>JAHFTI010000035.1 GCA_023265535.1 Opitutaceae bacterium | reverse complement strand
AGTGTAATTTCTACATGCGCCTTGCAGGGGCATTCATCGAGCACGCCAAGGTGACAAAGCCCGACCTGCTTGCCATGCCCGGTGACCAGATTGCTCTAGCTCTGGACGGTGAAGGCGAGTACCGCAACTTTCTTGGAAAGCTCTCAAAGTTCGTTGGCAACAACTCGCTTAGTAGCCTGCTTGACAAGTACGGTATCAAGTCGACCAAGGCGCTCGGCGGCAGTCGTGAAACCGAAGAGTCGGCCCCCCTCCCCGTGGTCACGGATCCCGAGGTGATCCGCCTCCAATCGATGGACGAGATCGGGACATCATTCGGCCGCGTGCGGGCCCTCCTCATCCAGGAGAACCGACTGCAGTACTTCGTCGGCCACGCCGACCAGATCAAGTCCATCGTGGATGGCTTCCGCTCCCTCGCTGACGACATCGAGAAGGCCGCCAAGCCCCTTCTCTCGAAAGCCTCCTGATCATCCTCAAACCAACCCCGAACATGAGAACTGCACTCTCCCTGCACGACTCCGGCAGCGCCCTTGCAACGGCGCCCTCTCTGTCCTTCTCGGTGCCCATCTCCGATCTGACTGAGTTCGCATCGCTGCCCGAGGCCCGCCGCACGGAGGTGCAGTTCAAACTTGGGCTGCTCCGCCGACTGCATGAGCTGCGCGGCCCCGGCTCTTTCGTCCAGGCTGCGGCCACCATCGCTGCCCAGCATGCCCACCAGATGCGTGGGGCTTCGAAGAGCAATCTGATCAAGGCCTACTACGGATACATCGGGTCCCATGGTGACTGGCGTGTCCTGGTCGCCAACTACAAGGCCCCCTCCCATCAGCCCTCGGAGTTTGTCCAGGAGCTCAAGCGGGTCGCCGAGCTCAACCACCGCAGCATCGAGGAGGCCTTGAAGGCGCTCCGCCAGCGCTGGGCTGATGGTGAGTCGATCCCTGGATACGGCACCTGGATCGAATACTATTCGTCCGTCTACCCTGACCGCCCGCTGCCCAAGACCTGGCCGCGCGGCTTCTACCCGGCTGGATGGAGTCCCCGCAACCTCCGCCGCTACGGCCCGAGCAAAGGGACTCGCATTCTCTTCCAGCGTGGCATCGCCGCTGCCAAGCGATTCTTCCCCTCCGTCAAGCGTGATCCCAGCGGCCTGCGCCCGCTCGAGCTGGTTGTCATCGATGACTTCATGCTCGATGCCCTGTGCGTCTTCCCCGGCGACAAGAAGGCTCCCGCCCAGATCGCCCCTGTGGCGGGCCTGCTGGCCAAGGACGTCGCGACCCGCCGCTCTCTTGTCTGGGGCATCGGCGCCCAGATCGAGCGCGATGAAAAGCAGCCCG
This sequence comes from Opitutaceae bacterium, assembly GCA_023265535.1. Lineage (GTDB taxonomy): Bacteria > Verrucomicrobiota > Verrucomicrobiia > Opitutales > Opitutaceae > MWDT01. Next base: position 13,882 of record JAHFTI010000035.1, on the reverse strand, counting down.
ACGGCACCTTCAAAAAGGTGCGCTGTGGCATCCGTCGCGTCGACGTCCAGATGCTCATCCATGACCTCTTCGCGAAGTTCGGCCTGCCCGACTACACCGTCACGATCCTGTGCGAAAATGCCACGGCGTCCATTTCTCCCGAGCTGGAACTCTCCCTGGACACGCTCTTCGAGGGCCGAGTCAAGGTCGAGCGCACGGGGCTGATCGAGCACAAGACCCTCACCAACGGCTTTGTCGAGCGTGGCGGAAAGCCCTGGGAAAAGGGCTGGATCGAGTCCGCCTTCAATGCCCTCTGGAACATCATGGGCGACCAGCCCGGCTACAAGGGCAGCAATGCACGCCTCAATGGGCCGGCCGACATGGACGCCAAGATCGCCGCCACAAAGCTCCTGCTGGGTCAGGGTGAGCGCGGCCTGAAGCTTCCCCCCGAGAAGGTCGCCCTCCTGCGCCTTCCTTTCCCTTCTCCCGAGGCTGTCGAGCGCAGCTTCGCATGGGCCTGCATCCAGATCGACCTGCGCACCGACCACAAGTACATCGGCTTTGACCGGGTCACCGAGTTCATGCTCGCCGACGGCACCGAGCCCCAGCCTTTCCAGAATCTCGCCCTGATCCCCTCGGATCAGCAGATGCAGGTGCAGATCGTCGAACGGTCCGAATCCCCCCTCGAGCGCTGGCAGCGCATCAGCCAGGCCGTCACCTTCCAGCAGATTCCGTCTTCCGTGCTGGCCCTCATGCTCCTGACTCCGAAGCGTGTCAGCTGGAAGAACTCGGCCATCACCTTTGTCCATGACAAGATTGGCTACAGCTACGTCGACGCCGACGGCAGTGTGATGCGTGGAGTCCAGGACGAGACCGAGCTGCTCGCCTACTTCGACCCGGCCGCTCCCCAGTCTCTGCACCTCGCCGACCTCAAGGGTGCCTTCGTCGGCACGCTGGAGCGCCTCGGGGGCCGCAAGGGTATGATCGACCTACGGGACAAGGCCGCCATCTCCGCCGCCGGCGGCGTTGTGGCCCAGATCGTCAACCGCGCCCAGGCCGAACTGCGCGAGCGCCATGCTGACGCCGACTCGCAGCTGGCCATCGACCGCGCCCACAACGCCCAGGTGATCGCCGACTACAAGGCTGAAGTCGCCCAGCTGTCCACAGCCCAGCGCATCGTCACTGCAGCCACTGAGGCTGCTGGCGAGCAGGCCGTCAAGGTACAGACCGAGAAGGCCCTCTCACGGGCCCGTGATCTCGACATCAGCTCCCTTTAACGCAGAGGCCCGAGGCGCTGGAACGCCGCGGGCCCAAGCTAACAGATAACCACGAACATCGAAGAACATGGCTACAGCCTCAGAAACCACCAACACCGCCGAAGCGCAAGCCTCGGTCTCGATCGAGACTCCCGAGTCTCAGGTCGCTCGCTCCCTGGTCAACCAGGGCAACACGGTCCGCTCCACCTGGCGCTTCTCGCTCGACGCAGTCCGCGCCAACATCGCGCACATGACGCCCGAGGCGAAGGATCTCCTCGTCTGGGCCTTCACCTGGTCGATTGACCCGTCTCATCCGATCGCCTTTGACGACTTCGCTGAGCGCGTCGGCGTCTCGCCCAATACGGCCTACAAGTTCTACTCGGGTAAATATAAGCACCCGGACTCCGGAAAGCTCATGGATCTGAGCGAGAAGACCGTGAAGGCCCTTCGCGACTTCAAGCGCATGGAGCTCTCTCGCTCTAAGATGGGCCGCAAGCAGTTTGTCATCACCCCCACGGCCAAGCGCATCTGGTGGGCCTGTGACCAGGCACGCAAGAGCAACACGCCTGTGATGATCATCGGAGCCAGCCAGATCGGAAAGACCGAGGCTCTCCGCCAGTACTGCATCGATAACAACCACGGCAAATCGATCCTGATCGAGCTCGAGGCCGTCAATGGCCTGATGGGCCTGCTCAAGGCCATCGCTCGCAAGCTGGGGATCAGCCCGAATGCCACCACGCCTGACCTGATCGACCGCATCAAGAAGGCTCTCACGCCGGACATGGTGCTCATCCTCGATGAAGTGCACCTCCTGGCGAACGTCTATCGCCGCGGCAGCTTCTTCGCCTGCATGGAGCAGATCCGCCGCCTCTTCGATGCGACCGGATGCGGCATGGTTTTCACCTTCACCGAGCTCGGGTTCCGTCAGGTCGAGCATGACCGTAAGCGCGAGCTCGCGCAGATCTTCCGCCGGGGTATTCACCAGGTCAACCTGGGCGGGATGCCTACGGTCGAGGACGTCCGTAGGATCATGGAAGCCTTCGGGCTGAACTGGAGCGATCGCAAGGACGAGATCGAGGTCACCAAGGGCCTCACCGATACGCCCTGGGCAGTGCTCAAGCAGCTCTCCGCCGAGGAGGGCCTGAAGGCCATCATCGAGCGCGTGCGTCTCGCGAGGGACTACGCCGCCGACCAGGAGCGCGATGAGATCAGCTGGGCTGATTTCCTGACCGTCCACTACATGATCGTCCGCAACGCCCAGGTGCCTGCCACCGGTTGGGAAAAGTGAGGAGACCACAACCATGACTCCTCTCACAATCCACGTCCGCTCCACCGGCGATACCTACTATGCCCGCCATGGTATTGGTAAGGATGCCGTCACTGCTACCTGCACCAGCAGCCCGGAAGGCGCTGCTAAGGCTGTCGCCGTCAAGGTATGGAAACTCGATTCTACACTCCGCCATGTGCATGCCCGCGTAGAGCGCATTAAGAACCCCGACCCTGTCGGCCTGATGGCTGGGGCCATCTACACTGTCAGCGCCTGCCCTGAAATCCCCACCAATTCTGTCCAGGGCGATCCGCTGCGCAAACGCATTGAGGAGCTCGAACAGCAACTAGCCATTGCACGGGACGAGCTCAAGACGTCGGTGAGCTCGGAGGTTATTGGTGCTCGTCTGAGAGATTACCAGTATGAGAAGACCAGAGCCGAACGAGCAGAAGCTGCCCTCGAGGCGAAGACTAAAGAGCTCAAGCACGCGATTGTAGAGCGGTATGATGCGGTCATAGATGCCCAGGACCACGCCCGTATCGCACTGGCATGCGCCAATCGAGAGGCCAAACTCAAGACCCAGCTCCAGGACACACAGGGCAATCTGCTATTCGCAGTCCACACACTCAGGCGCATTGCCGCAACGTCCGGTGAAGACAGAGCTGTGACTCTGGCTGAGGCCGTTGAACTCGCAAATGAGGCACTCGTACAACTTTGCGGAGGTGCAAAGTGAATACCTTCCTTCTCAGAACACTCCTGGAGGAAGCCTGGACCCACAACCAGACCCTCCACACCTACGATCACGCGGCTGTGCCCGAGGAACTCCTCAATGCGCAGACGTCGGCACTGCGCCGCGCCCTGGATCTCCTCCAGATCCACCCCACGACCCCCACGGCCCCGGCTGCGGGAGGGAAAAAGGCCAGCACTGTTGACTGGATGGACGTGGATGTCCTCCCCGAAGAGGATCGCACTGTCCTGGTGGCCTGTGACGACGGCGAGGTAGATGCAGCCTTCTACCTTCACGAAGACAATCGCTGGTACTGGCTCTCTGCCCATCCGATCTCCCAGACGGTGATCGCCTGGTGCGAGATGCCCGAGGCCCCCGTCGATACCATCAGCAGTCATGTTTCCGAAACAGATCTGCGGTCCAGCCTTGAGTGGTGCATTCGCCAGCTCGAGGGTGATTCAGGAGCGTCCGTCTCCTACTGGGAAGAGTTCCCCGAGTACCATATGGCTGTAGCACTCATCCGCCAGGGGAGGACCACATGAAATACCTCCCCGAGCAGCACACCGCTGCGGCCATCGCGATCGCCAAGAACAGCGATAGGAAAGAGCACTGGGACATCATCTCGGACGCTCGCAAGCCCAGCGACCACTCCCTGGACAACACGGTGCAGCGGCTGCTGGTCGAAAAGATCGAGGACCTCACCGACGATCTGACCGTCATCCGGATCGCATTGAAAGAGGTCGCCCGGTCGATTTCGATGCTCAGGGCTGAGCCCGTCCCTTTCACCATGGGGGGCCGAGTATGAGCCGCCACACTCACGTGACTGTGGTCACTCGCACCAACACGAGCGACATGCAGCGGGTCATCGAAGGCATCACTGTCCTTCGCGGAAAGGTCCAGATCACCCGCCTCACGGCATCCCTCTCTGCAGCCGTCCTTTTCGGGATGGGCTTTCTCACCGCCACGTGGATCACCGCACTTCTCGGATCATAGCCATGACCTGGAACCACACTCCCTACAACTACCAGAAGCCGTCACCCGTGACGAACGACGACATTCCCCTGGTGGTTGTCCCCAATCCTCGCGGGGGCTGGAGCCTCCGCTTTTCGGACAGCCAGCTGCTGATCGGTAACTATCCCACCGCCCAGGCCGCTGAGGCATACGCCAAGACTCAGTGCACCAGCGTCCGCATCATCAATCCCAAGCCCGCCACCATCACGCAGCATTCGGCCTCTGTCGAGGACACCATGCTGCACCACATCCGTACCGCCTGAAATCATGCTCACCACCACCGAAATCTCCATCGCCGTGCTCGACTCCAAGTGCAAGGCCTACTCCCTGAAGCGAGCCGTCCTGGCTGATCGCGTCTCAGCCCTCGAATCCGAGATCGCTGAGCTCAAAAAGAAGCACCTGCCCGGTATCAAGTCCGCCGCCGCCAGTTGCTCGGATCTCCAGGCAGATCTCCGCAACACCATCGAGCAGGCACCTGGCCTCTTCGTGAAGCCCAAGACCTTCACCCTTTGGGGCATCAAGATCGGCTTCGTCAAGGGGAAGGGGAAGCTTGCCTGGGACATCGAGGACGCCGAGCTGGTCAAGCGCATCAAGCGCAACTTCGCTGCGGACGCCTGCGAGCTGCTCATCGTTGTGACAGAGAGCCCTTCAAAGGAGGGCATCTCCAAGCTGCCCGCCAATGAGCTCAAACGGCTGGGCGTCACCATCGAGGAGGCCGGCGAGCAGATCGTCGTCAAGGCCTCGGACAGCGAGATCGACAAGCTCGTCGCCAAGATGATCGACGAGGGGGCCAAACCCATCGAGGAGGCCAACTGATTCACAACTCTGCTGCCCCCTCGCTGGTCCGACCACGAGGGGGCTTTTTCTTATGACCCCAGCACAACAGAATCTATACTGGCGCGAGTGGCAGGCCTGCTCCAAGGCCCGCAAGGAGCGCGGGCTGGCAGCCACCGATGCCAACCGCCACCAGCTGCACGTCGAGGCCCTGGGCATGGATCGCTCCATGAAGGATCTCACCCAACGCCAATTTGACCGGGTGCTCGCCAAGTTCCGCTCCTTCAGCCGGCCAGCTGATCTGAATGCCCAGATGCGGGCTGAAGACCAGGACGGCCACCGCCACCAGGCGGCCCTCGAGGAAATCTCAGAGCTGGCTCACGAGGCGGGCATCAAGGGGGGGATCGACGGTGTCAGCCGCTACTTCAAGCGCTGGCTGGGTGGGAAGGCCGTTGAAACCCTCGATTTCGCCAAGCTCAAGCAGGTCTCCGGCATTCTCCGGCGACGCCTTAAGCAGATGCCCCCTCCCCCCACCAGCGATGCCACGCAGTCACCGTCCAACGACAATCCAGACCCCTATTGAACATGTCCCAGCTAGACCTAGAATTTTCGTCGAGAAAGACCCCTGAGGTCTCCCAAGATCAGATCGATCTTCTGACCTCATTTCTCGCAGGCAAAGGATGGGTGAAGGCCTGCTCCATCGATGCCGAGCTCGACCTCGACGAGCGCGACATCCGCGCGATCGCAGAGGCCTCCGACGGCCTGATCATCTCGGGCCCTGGATGTCCCGGCTACAAGCTCCTGACTGGGGCCGCCGAGATCGCTGATGTCGATAGGGCGGCCTGCCGCCTCGAATCCCAGGCGAAGCGCATGCTTCACCGGGCCAATTCCCTCCGCCGCCGGGCTCATTCCATGATCCGATGAACACGATGCAGGCATTCCTTGATGGCCGTGAAAGCTCCGCTCAGCGGGAGCGTGAGCGTGGCGCTCAGAAGCGGTCCGCTGAGACCATGGAGCTCATGGGAACGACCCCTGAGCAGCGTCTGCTGGCCTTCGACCAATGGGTCTGCAGGGAGCTTGCAGCACGCCTGCAGTGGCCTGACAACGCCGAGAAAAAGGCCAAGCTGATCGGGCAATGCCGGGCCGAGCTCGAGAAGCTAGTCCTGGAGCTGTGGCGCCGGGGCTGGATGCTCGATGGGAAACGCCTGGCTGACCACATCACCGGAGTCCTTTCGCAGATCGCCGAGCGGCAGCGCGCCGGCCAGGTGAAGGACTTCTATCCCTTCTTCCGACACGTCGTCAGCACCTATGTCGGGGCCAATGCGGAGGAGATCCAGGCGGAGGCTCGCAGGACACCCACGGTCGGATCCCTACTGGCCACCATGGGCGTCGCTAGGAAGATCTCCACCATGGGGCCATCAATTCCCGAGCTCGTCGCCCAGCGCCGCGAAGAGACCCTTCGCGAGAAACTGACCAGGGCGCGCAAGTCATCCACCAAAGAAAAGGATGACCAACTCTCTCTTCTTTAACGCTTGGCCCATGCCGAGCTTCCACACATCGATAGTTCAACCCAAAACCCAATGAAGATTATCCCCATAGTCACGCTCGTGATCTCGCTCATCATCGGTCTCGTAGGCCTTATGGATCTCACCCAGCCCCAGAACCGGAATATGGCTCTTTTTGCCTTGGTTGGAGCTGCTGTCTCAGGCGGTGCATTAGCCGTCTGTGCATCGGTCGACCGCTTCTGTGCCGCGATCGCTGAATACATCTGCGAGAAGGAAAAGGCCAGTGCTGGAAGCTCCAATCCTCCGACTTCAAACTAGCCAATCTTCCCATCCTGCTTCCCAAGCCCGCAGTAACATGCGGGCTTTTTTGTACCTGGTCGGCTGGGCCGAGCATTCATCTTTTCCAAACCTTTGTCATTTTGCCCACTTTGGGCCGGGTTTTTCTTAAACCTCGGTTTGGCGGCTGCTTTTATCTAACTCACGTGTCTTCAGGCTACTTGATCTTAAATCGGCCTGCTTCTGCTTTTTCTCAAACCTCGTGTCCTTCTTCAGGCCACCAACAAATTGGACACGCCAACTTTCGTAAGCCTTCGACCCGTTCCGCACGTGCGCAGGTCCTCAAGGCGTGCCCGCGTAGGAACGAACCAGCTCGCCAACGCGGAGCCGCTCACTGCAGGCAATTGCCACACCCAGCCTTCTCGTCCTGGATAGCTTGGAGCTCGAAGGATGGCCACAAGCCCTCGTATCGGACTCCGGCACCCCATCCACTCAACACCAGCCGAGTCTCTCGGCTTGGAAACCTCCAAGCTGCTTCCGGAAGGGACCGCGCCCCGCTGCGCATTAGCCCCCCTGCCGCCCTCCATCACGCACCCAATAAATTCGCGTATCCCCCACTCAAACAATTTGCCAGCCGCCGCTTCAGGGGATTGCCTTCCCCCCTCTTCAAACCACCCAACACCCCAAACCTCTCATGAGCCAAGAACTCTACACTGACGGCATCGGCAACATTCACCTCACCGGCGGCATGGTCCGCCTCGATCTCGTCTCCCTCCAGCCTTCCGAGGACGGCAAGAACGTCACCCCGGAAAAGATCCAGCGCCTCGTCATGTCCCCGGACGCCTTCCTCCAGACCTTCGGCGTGATGCAGCAGTTCACCAACAAGCTGGTCGAGGCCGGCCTCCTGAAGAAGAACGAGCCCGCCAAGACCAGCTAAGGTCCGGCCCCTCGCTCCTCATAGTCCCCGCCTCCCAGGTCCGCCCTGGGGCGCGGGGCTTTTTTTTGCCCGGCGCCCTGGAGCTCAAGACCGCTTCCAACCTGGGATTTCCCGTCCCTGTCGGACAGGTTCGCGCAAGGGGCAGCGGCCCGTCACCACCGCCCACGCACGCCGCCGCCTCAACGCCCGAGCCAGTGCTCGAGCGCGCGATCCATCATCAGCTCCGTGCGCCTCTGGCTGCGCGTGGCCACCAGGGTCGACCGCCCAAAGGGGCCCACGGCCATCGCCGGCAACGCCACACGGTAAACTCGCGCCGGGGAAAGCTGCTCCACGCGCGGGTCAGGGCACAGGCGCACCCAGGTGCGTCCACCCGGCTCCGCCTTGTCCAAGGCGGCCGCAGCGGTCACCAACTCCGACCCGCTCAGCTCAATCACATCGATCGCCTGCTGATAGAACAGGGGCGTCAGGTCGGCCAGCCGCGTCACACCCTCGGTCAGGGCGTGATCCCCCACCCCGATGAGCAGGTGCGCCACGCCAAAGTCAGCCCCCGCCTCGCGCCGCGCGGCCTCGGCCAGGCCCAGGGCCAACGCCTGATGCGAGCGCAGGGCGGCCGGCAGGAGGCGCGACTCCTCACGCCCCTTCGTCCACTCCCAACGGCTCGTGAAACTCCTGCTCGCAATGAGGCGCCGCTGCGAGGCATCCACCCACAGCAGGTCGGCCCCGATGAAAAACTGGCTGCCCAGCTCCGGCACCAGCGCGTCGGCCTGATAGTCCTCGGGATTGCTCGCCGCCACCCAGAACAGCAGGCGTTGCGGGGCCAGCGGATTGAAATGGACCAGGCCCAGCATGCCGCGCGGCTGCGCCGCAAAGTCCTGCCCATCGCCACAGCGCAACGCCCCGCCCTCAAAGCGCAGCGGAAGTTGCGAGGCCAGACGTGCCACCACGGTGTTCTCGGCGGCCCCGCCGATGAGCACCAGGTTATGGGTCTTCAGCTCCGCCTCGGTGAGCTCCGTGTCCGCCTTGATGCGCAGGCGCGCGTAAAGGTTGTGAAAATGCGGCACTCCATCCACCCCCGCCTCGCCGCCCTCATGCAGCCACGCCGGATGCGGGCTCCGGCTCGCCGCGACCGCCGCGCCCTTCATCTGGCGCGCCGCCAGCTCTCCGCCCTGCGTGCCATACACGATCAGGAGAGGACTGCCATCGTACACCTGCAGCGGACCGCCCGGCGTATGCAGGCGGCGCTCGGGAACCGGCACCTCGTCGCTGAGCCTCCAGCCCTTGCCACTCGCAATCACCTCGATGAACTCCGGCAACGGTGCCGGCACCACCTGCGGCGGGGCGCCATCCACGGAAAGGAAAAGGTCCTGCGAGGCCGACAAGGGGGCCTCACGCAGGCACAGCCTGAGCGCGGTGATGTTGTCGAGCCGCACCTGCAGCTGGTTGCCGGGCAGGGCACTCACGATGAAACGCGCGGGACGCGGCTCAGGCCCCCACTCGCTCAGCTCCGCCCACCAGCAACGCAGCGCCGCCCCGTCCAGCACGGTGTAATCGAGGTGCCGCACCTCGTTCGAACTCGGCAGCACCTGGCGCGGAGCCCAGTTAGCCGAACGCAGGTTGCCCTCCGCAAAGTCCCACACGGCATGCTTGTAGCCATGCGTCTCGTCCAGCACCGCCTGCGACCCGGCCTCGCGCAAGCGCGCCAGGACACCGCGCGCCAGCAGAACCGGCACCACGGGATCATCGTCGCTGTGCGTGGCGTAGATCGGAAAGCCGCGCAGGTTGCCCCAGGGTTCCTGGATGCTGTAGCCGCAGGTGATCTGCCCGGAGGCGAAACGCTGCGGGAAACGCGACCCGAGCTTGAAGGTGCCGCCACCGCCCATGCTGCCGCCCGCCAGCCGCACGCGCCTCGCATCGATGTTCCAATGCGCCTGGACGTAGTCCAGCGCATGCAGCACGTCCGCCTGCGAGAGCCCCACGTACCAACCGCCGCGCGCGCGCCCCAGCACATACAGGTCAAAGGGCCCGGCATTGTCCTTGGCACCCGTGGAATGCTCAAGGTGATTGCCCGAATATCCGTGCATCGTGACCGTCAGCGGACGCGCCACCGCCGGATCGTAGTCGGTCGGGATCGAAAGCTTGAAGGGCTGGCCCGAGCCATCGACGGGCGATTCGTAGGCCCACTCCTGCACGCCGCGCAGGCGCGACAGGCAGGCCGGGTCGGCCTCGATGCGCGCACACCACTCCGCCAGCCGCGCCGCCGCGGCGACAGTTTCCTCACCCTGCGCACCCTGGCGCGCGAGGGCCGCCTCGCGCCGTTGCACGAGGTACTTGATCCAGCCATGGTAGTCTCCCAGGTGCTCATCCGACAGGATGCGCGCCACGGCAGCGTCGTTTGCGGGGGCGTCCATTGCAGGAAGCACTGTGCTGAGGAGGCTGAACAGGACAAGACAACGAAACAGGAGTGCGGGCATGGCTGGGGTGAGCTTGCCCCGGACGCTACGGATACCCCGCTGCATCAGCAAGAACAGAGGCCCTCTTTCGTTTGGCCGCCCCGGCCCGCCGGCCGCAGCCAGGACCTGCACGCGGCACTCCACGCGGCCATTCACGCAGACCTGCCCCGCCCCCCCCGCCCCGCCGGCCGCAGACTCACTTGCCCTGCTTCGCCGGCTCCCGCGCCTCGTCGGCCGGCAGCTTCAGTCCATAGTTCCTGAGGCGCTTGCCCAGCAAGGCGTCGAAGCGCGCACGCCTCTCCTCATCGAGGCAGCGTCGGATGCCCTGGCTGCCGTTGCGCAGGTCGAGCAGCAGCTCGCGCGCGAAGCGGCGGCGCGTCTCGCGCACCTCCGCCGAGAGGGCTGCGAGTTCGCGGTCGATCTCGACAAGCTGCGCCTCGGTCGGCTTGAGCTCACTGACGAGGTCGCCGCGGAAGCGGTCGAGCCCGCGCTGCACCAACCCGAAACCTTCCTGGCTGGCGAGTGCCTTGCGCGTGATGCGCAGCCCGACGAGGGTGGTGCCGAGGCAACCCACGCCGAGCCCGAGCACAAAGAGGGCGCTGGCGGCGAGAAGGGCTTTGGTACGCGGAGTCATGACACCCACACCTCCATTCCGGTGAACAGCGTCACCCAGCTCTCACCCTGCAGGCTTTCGAGGCCGCCCAGGCCCAGCAGCACCGCGCCGCACAAGGCGGCCGCCCCGCCCAGCCCGAGCCCCAGCTGCACGCGGGGTGCGCCGAACAGCTCTCCCAGCTCGGTCAGCCACGTGACCGTGGCCGGCGCGCTGCGTTTCTCTGCACGAAAAGCCGCCACGATGCGGCTCTCATTCACGGTCGGGGCGCGGTCCTCGCGGGCCGTCCTCACCAGCTCTTCCCAATCCTTGCGGGGTGTGCTCATGGCTTGTTCTCCAGTAATTTTCTAAGGCGCCGTTTGGCGCGGAAGGCCTTCACCTTCACGAGGGGCGAGGGCCAGCCGCAGGCCGAGGCAATCTCGGCAAAGGACCAGCCCTCCAGGTAATGCAGGGTCAGCAGCAGGCGGTCGTCGGGCGCCAGCTGCGCAAGAAATTCCTTCACCTCATTGGCCGCCGCACGCGCCGAGGGCGTGGGTGCCGGGTCATGCACCGCCTCGGTCTGCTCCGGCTCGGCCCCGCCCACGTTCCAGCGGGCGCGCACGCCCTGGCGCCGCAGGTGGTCGCGCCCCACGTTCACGCAGACGCGCCTCAGCCAGTGCAGGAAGGGGCCGCGCTGGATCCAGCCGGGCAGGTGGCGCACCAGGCGCAGGAACACCTCCTGCACGAGGTCGTCGAGATCCGCAGCATTGCGCGCAAAACGCCACAGCAGGCGCGCCACCTCGTCGCGATGGCGATGCAGGAGCGCCGTGAAGGCGGCCTCATCCCCCTGTTGCGCCAGCAGCACCAGCTGCTCGTCGGCCTCCGCGGCGAGGGCGGCGGCGGCGGCAGGCATCAGGCCGGCGGAGGGAGCTGTGAACTCGGTGGACACGGGGAGGCGGTGAAGGCGGGGGAGGTGTGAATAAGGTGGGTGCTGAAGGGGCCTCAGGGCAACACGTACAATTCAAAAAGGGCAATGCCCGTGCGCGCATCTCCCCCGCTCACGATCGCCGTGTAGGAGCCCTCGCCGAGTTCGAGGATCAGCGCGGCGTCCCTGCCCTCCTCGGGCAATGCAAAGGCCTTGCTGGCGGCAAAGGCCTCCTTCAGGGCGGCACGCGCAACAGGATCGCTCGCCCAGTCATCGTTGCCCGCCAGGGGCTGCTGGTCGCGAAACACCTCGATGCGCGGATCGGCCAGGCAGTCCGGCACGCCAAAGGCCTCCAGCGTCGCCCCCACGGCGCGCACCAGGAGGCGCAGCTTGCCCGTCCCCTTCACCACCCAGCCCGCCACCATCACGCCGTCGCCGCTGCCCACGCGGGCGCGGGCGGAGAGATTCAGCAGCTGCGCCCCCGTTCCCAGGTCGGCATCGTAGGCCTCCACCAGGCAGACCGCGGGGGCCGCCCCCGACTTGAGCCCCACCTGCGTGGTGAAGGCGCCCTGCGGAAACACCAGCGAGAAGGCGGCGTCGCGGCTGTCGGTCGGAAGCGCGAAGGCCCCGGTCTCCGCCATGACCGCCTGGAGGCCGGGAGTGTACTGAGTGCCCCAGTCATCCTGGCGCAGGAGCTCGGTCTGGCCGGAGAAGAGGTGCAACGCGGGATCGTCGAGGACCTCGCGCAGCCCGAAGGGGCGGAGCGATTCGCCCACGGCGCGCACCAGCAGGTTCTTGTGGCCGGTGCCACCCAGGACCGAACCCACCACGATGCTGTCCGCGTCCCGGCCGGCGAGGACGCGCGCGGAGAGGTTGACCAGGCTGGCGCCGCGGGCGGGAAACTCGGGCGGGGGCGCGGAGCGGCGCGGATTCTCGTCGGCGGTCCAGGGCCAGGCGTATCGGCTCATTGGATACACGGGCAGGGGCCGTGCCTGGCAGAGCACGGGCCGCAGCGTGCGTCCGCCCGGCGCGGAGCCCAGGGCGATCTCGTGGTCCGCCCCGTCGGCGAAGACCAGGGCGCGCGCCGCCTCGTCCGCTGCAAAGAGCGAGGCGGAAAAGGCGCTGGCCAGGCGCTGCACCGCCCAGCTGTCGAAGGCATCGTAGGGGGACCAGCGCCCGTCCGTGGTGAGGTGCTCGCTTGTCGGCAGCGAGTGCGCCGCCTGGTAATCGTAGCTCCCCACCAGGTCCGCGTTCACCTGCATGTAGCACTTCTGGGCGGCGGGCAGCGGGAGCTTGCCGAAGAGATCCACGGCGATGCGGAAATCATTGCTGAGGTCGTCCTGGTAAACCTGATACACAGCCCTCGCATGCGAGGGAAAGCCCGCCAGGTCGGTGTCGCTGAGTTCCAGGGAGAACCACGGAGCCATGACCCAAAGCCCGAGCGCCGCCGCCCCCCAGCCCCGCTCCTTCACGGCGCGCAACGCCATGCGCGGGGTGGCGCCGCCGCCGTAGGAATGTCCGGCAAAGACCACCCGCGAGGTGTCGATACGCGTGGGAAAGCGCTCCGCCGCCTGCACGAAACCCGAGTTCAGCGTCTCATAGCGCACCGCGTGGCTGGCGATGGTCGGATAACTCGCATACACGACCACGTAACCCTGGCTGCACAGGTGCTCCAGGAGGGTGCGGTACACCTGCGGGTCGGTTCCGCCGAAGCCATGCGAAAAGAACCAGGTGGGACGCACGCCCTCGGCCCCCGTCGGAAGGAACACCGTCACCTCCATCAGTGGATAGGCCAGGTTGGTGAACTGACGCTGCTCGACCGCATGGGGGCCGGCAGCACCCCAGGCATCGGTCGGCGCCGGCACAGGCCCCTGGTGGATCGCCGCCCCCAGGACACAGCCCGCCGCCGCCAGCAAAAGGAGCAGGCGCGACAGCAGCGAACCGCACACGGCAATGAGAGGACCTGATGGGACCATGCACCATCAAACGCAGCAGCGCCGTCGGGGTGACAGGGCACGGCGAAAAAAGGCGGGGGCGGCTCCCGGGGACACAGCTGCAAACAGGCTTATTGAACGTTAAATTGAACGACTTGCGCATCGTTTGGTTTGACCCGGCCCACGAGCGGGCACAAGATGCACAGCCCCCTCCCCCCGTCCGCTTTCCCAGTTCCCGCAACAAACGCCCGC
>JAHFTI010000425.1 GCA_023265535.1 Opitutaceae bacterium | reverse complement strand
ACCTCCATCCTCTATGCCCCCTACGGCGACTCCGTCTTCATCGTCGAGGAGAAGGCTGACGAGAAGACCGGCCAGAAGGGCCTCGTCCTGCGCCAGCAGTTCGTGCGCCTCGGCAAGGCCCGCGGCGACTTCATCGCCGTGAGCTCGGGCCTGAAGGCAGGCCAGCGCGTGGTCACCACGGGCGTCTTCAAGCTGCGCAACGGCATGCCCGTCGTCATCGACAACACGCTGGCCCCCGAGGTCTCGCTGACTCCCAAGCCGGGCAACAGCTGAGCCCACGCTCCGGCAATCCCAACGCCAGGTCCGCGCTGATCCCTGCAAGCGGGTAGCGCGGTAACCGCCAAAACACATGAAATCATTTACCGACATCTTCATCCGCCGGCCCGTGCTGGCGATCGTGGTGAACCTCGTCATCATCATCGCCGGCCTGCAGGCCCTCAACTCCCTCAATGTGCGGCAATACCCGCGCAGCGAGAACGCGATGGTCACCGTGAGCACGGTGTACGTGGGTGCCAGCGCCGAGCTGGTCCGCGGCTTCATCACGACCCCCCTCGAGCGCGCCATCGCGGCCGCCGACGGCATCGAGTACATCGAGTCCTCGAGCGCCCAGAACATGTCCACCATCAGCGTCCGCCTGAAGATCAACTACGACGCCACCAAGGCGCTCGCAGAGATCAGCTCCAAGGTGGACCAGGTGCGTGGCGACCTTCCCCCGGGCGCCGAGGTGCCCATCATCAACATCGAGTCCGCCGACTCCCGCTTCGCCTCGGCCTACCTGAGCTTCAGCTCGGACGACCTTCAGCAGAACGAGATCACGGATTACCTGATGCGCGCCGTGCAGCCGCGTCTTTCCGCCCTCTCGGGCGTGCAGCGCGCCGACATCCTCGGTGGACGCATCTTTGCGATGCGCGCCTGGCTCAAGCCCGAGCGCATGGCCGCCCTCAACATCAGCCCCTCGATGGTGCGCCAGGCCCTCGCCGCGAACAATTACCTGTCCGCCATTGGCAAGACCAAGGGCTCGCTCATCCAGGTCAACCTGACCGCCAACACCGACCTGCGCTCGGTCGACGAATTCAAGCGCCTGGTCATCCGCGAGCAGAACGGCGCCATCGTCCGCCTCGAGGACATCGCCGATGTCGCCCTCGGCGCCGAGAACTACGATGTCGAGGTGCGTTTCTCGGGCAAGACCGCGGTGTTCATGGGCATCTTCGTGCTGCCCAACGCCAACTCGATCGACGTCATCCGCAGCGTGCGCACCGAGATGGAGCAGATCCAGTCGGAGTTGCCCACCGGCATGACCGCACGCATCGCCTACGACGCCACGGACTACATCAACACCGCCATCCACGAGGTGCAGACCACCCTCTCCGAGACGCTGCTGATCGTGGTGATCGTGATCTTCCTCTTCCTGGGATCCTTCCGTTCGGTGATCGTGCCTGTCATCGCCATCCCGGTCTCGCTGATCGGTGCGGTGTTCCTGATGCAGGTCTTCGGTTTCACGGTCAACCTGCTCACCCTGCTGGCCATCGTGCTCTCGGTGGGTCTGGTGGTGGACGACGCCATCGTCGTCGTGGAGAACGTGGAGCGTCACCTGCGCGAGGGCCTCACGCCCTTCAATGCCGCCATCCAGGGTGCGCGCGAGCTGGTCGGTCCGATCATCGCAATGACCCTGACCCTCGCGGCCGTGTACGCCCCGATCGGCCTCCAGGGCGGCCTGACCGGCTCGCTCTTCCGCGAGTTCGCCTTCACGCTCGCCGGTGCGGTGCTCATCTCGGGCATCGTGGCGCTGACGCTTTCGCCCATGATGGCCTCTCGCCTGCTCAACGACAAGGTCGAGCACAGCTGGCTGCCGATGCACATCAACGCCGGCTTCGAGAAGCTCAAGGGCATGTACTCCCGCAGCCTTGACGGCGCGCTGAAGAACCGCCCCACCATCTACCTGCTCTGGGGTGCGCTCAGCCTGTTCTTCCCGCTGATGTGGATGTTCTCCCCGCATGAGCTGGCTCCGACCGAGGACCAGGGCATCATCTTCGGCATCGTCGATGCGCCCGCCAACTCGACGCTCGACCAGACCTCCAAGTCTGCGGCTGCGGCCGGCAAGGTCTTCCACTCCGTTCCGGAGACGGACTTCTCCTTCCAGATCACCATGCCGAGCAGTGGCTTCGGCGGTGTCGTCCTCAAGCCCTGGAATGACCGCAAGCGCAGCGTCTTCGAGGTGCTGCCCGAGGTTCAGGGAGACCTGGCGAAGATTCCCGGCATCAGCATGATGGCGGTCACTCCTGCGGCCCTTCCCGGCGGCAGCCAGTTCCCCCTGGAATTCATCATCGCGTCCACGGCCGACACCAAGGAGGTCCTTGAGATCGCCAACAAGGTGCGTGCCGCTGCGATCGCCAGTGGCAAGTTCGCCTTCCCCCCGATGATCGACACCAAGATGGACCAGCCCCAGTCGGAGATCGTCATCGATCGCGACAAGGTGGCGGCGCTCGGCCTCAACCTGCAGCAGGTGGGTGCGGACCTGAGCTCCATGGTGGGTGGCAACTATGTCAACCGCTTCAACATCGCGGGCCGCAGCTACAAGGTCATCCCGCAGCTCGAACGCTCCGGTCGTCTCAACCCCGACCAGCTCGAGAGCATCTTTGTGACCGGTCCCAACGGACAGCTCGTGCCCCTGAGCACCATGGCCACGATCCGCAACAGCACCGAGGCGCGCTCGCTGAACCGCTTCCAGCAGCTCAATGCGGTCAAGCTGAGCGGCGTGTACATGGGACCGCTCTCGGACGGCCTCAAGCTGCTCGAGGACGAGGCCGCGAAGGTCATGCCCAAGGGCTACGTGATCGACTACACCGGTGAATCCCGGCAGCTCCGCCAGGAGGGTGGCAGCAAGGTGATCGGCACCTTCGCCCTCGCCCTGGTGCTGATCTTCCTGGTGCTCGCCGCGCAGTTCAACAGCTTCCGCGACCCGCTCATCATTCTCCTCGGCTCCGTGCCGCTGGCGATGTTCGGTGCGCTGCTGTTCACCTTCCTGCGCATGCCCAACCCGCAGATCCCGTACATCACGGACTCCTTCTCGACCTCGCTGAACATCTACTCGCAGGTCGGCCTGGTGACGCTGATCGGCCTGATCGCGAAGAACGGCATCCTGATCGTGGAGTTCGCCAACAAGCTCCAGCTTGAGGGCCGCTCCAAGCTCCAGGCCGTGCAGGAGGCCTCGCTCACGCGCCTTCGTCCCATCCTCATGACGACGGCCGCCACGATCGCGGGTCACTTCCCGCTGACCCTCGTGACCGGTCCCGGCGCCGCCGCCCGCAATTCCATCGGCCTTGTGCTGGTGGGCGGCATGGCGATCGGAACGCTGTTCACGCTTTTCGTGGTGCCGGCCCTGTATATGCTCATCGCAAAGGAACATGGCAAACAGGTGAAAGTCGACGAGGAGCAGGCGGCCGCCGCCCCAAAGAGCACCCCCCTGGCTTCACATTAATCCAGATTGCCGCGCGGTGCCCTTCGCCGCGCGGCCCATCCCCTTCAGGGAAGAAACATCATGAAACACCAAAGACTCATCGCCGCGTTCGCCGCGCTGCTTGTATCCGTTTCCGGACACCTGGCCGCCGCCACCGTGGAAGCACCGCAGCAGCCCGTGCCTGAAAGCCTCGACCTGCGCACCTCCGTCCAGTTTGCGCTGGATCACAACTTCGCCATCCGCCAGGCGCGCGAACGCATTCGCCAGCAGGAGGGCGTCGAGATCGAGGTGCGCGCCGGACAGCTCCCCAAGCTGGTCGCCGCCTCCAGCTACTCCCGCAACGACGAGGAGGTCTCCACGAGCTTCCCCGCAACGGACCGCACCTGGGGCATCTCCCTGACCGCTCGCCAGACCGTCTATGCGGGTGGTGGCGTCCGGGCCTCCGTGCAGGCCAGCCGCCTTGTGCGCGAGGCGGCGCTGCTCGAGCTGCAGGGCGTCATCAACGAGCAGCTGCTGCTCGTCCGCTCGAAGTTCTACAACGTGCTGCTGAACCGCCAGCGCATCACCGTGCAGGAGGAAAACGTGAAGCTGCTCGAGGAGCAGCTGCGCAATGCCCGCAACCGTTTCGAGGCGGGCGCCACCTCCAACTTCGAGGTGTTGCGCGCCGAGGTGGCCCTGGCCAACGGTCGCCCGCCGCTCATCCAGGCCCGAAACGACTTCCGCCTCTCCATCGAGGAGCTGCGTCAGGTGCTTGGCTTCACGACGCGCGACCTTGGCAACAACCCGAAGGTGCCCGAGT
>JAHFTI010000424.1 GCA_023265535.1 Opitutaceae bacterium | reverse complement strand
CTGCAGAAGCCCTTCCGCGTCGACGAGCTCATCGCCACCCTCAAGAGGGGCATCGAGTTTCGCAAGCTGCAGAGCGAGCGCGCCGCCAACGCCGCCAGGTCGCCCAGCATCCAGACCGACATCGAGTCTCGCCTGCTGGGCAGCAGCGCCGCCGTCAAGAAACTCATCCAGCAGGTCCGCAAGCTCACCACCGTGCGCACGCCCGTCCTCCTCCAGGGCGAGGAGGGCACCGGCAAATCCACCATCGCCGAGGTGCTGCACGCCAACAGCAATCCGGCCGACGCCCCCTACATCCGCATCGATTGTGATCTCAGCTCGGAGGCCGACCTGCGCGCAGGCCTGCTCGGCGCCGGCGGCGCGGGCGGCGCCTGGATCCAGCAGGCCAAGGGCGGCACGCTCTACGTCGAACACCTCGACCGCCTCGCCCTGGCCATCCAGAAGGAATTTGTCAGCGTGCTGCGCGCCACCAGCAACAGCTTCCGTCTCATCTGCTCCACCACCGAGGACCTCGAGGGCCTCATCGACGTGGGCAAGTTTCACGACGAGCTCTTCTACCGCGTCGCCTCCATTCCGGTCCAGCTCCCGCCCCTGCGTGAGCGCATCGACGACATCGCCGTGCTCGTGCGCTACTTCGCCTCGCGCGCCAGCAACCCCAATTTCGATGCCAGCCTGGTCGAGTTCAGCCCCGAGGCGCTTGCCATCCTCGGCTCCTATCGCTGGCCGGGCAATCTCACCGAACTCAGCCAGTTGGTCAGCCAGCTCGCCTCCTCGCTGGATGTTCGTGTCATCACCCCGCAGCACCTCCCGTCGCGCCTGAAGGAACTCAAGCTCTGGCCGAACCTCTCCGAGCATCTCGAGCGCGAGCGCGCGCGTTACATCACCACCGTGCTTCATGCCTGCCATGGCGACAAGGCGCGCGCCGCCCAGGTGCTGGGTATCGACGCCTCCCAGGTTTCCTGAGCGCTTCGCCACCCCCCTCCCGCCTACCAGCGCCTCATCCAGCTCCTCCCTTACCCCACTTGCGGCACCCCAGCTGTCCACGCCGCCCATCTCCTTCAGCCGCCCGTCGCTCCGGATTGCCCACTCCTCATACCCCCCTCCTACCTTGACTCCCCAAGCGCAGGTTTGCCCTCCTCCCGACATCGTCTGGGAGCTTGTCGACGCAGCCACCCAACAGCTCTGCGGCGAGGATTACTTTCATCATATTGTGCGTCGGTTGAGTGAGATCGTCGGAGTCCAGCAGGCCTTCATAGGCGAACTTGCCCCCGATACCCCGCGTCACGTGCGCAGCCTCGCCTACTGGTGCCGCGGCGAGCGCGCCCCCAATTTCGAATACGACCTGGCCGGCACCCCCTGTGAGGGCGTGATCGGGGACGACGTCTGCTGGCATCCCTCGAAGGTGGCCGAGCTGTTTGTGTCCGACACCTTCCTCGCCGACAATGGAATCACCGCCTACGTGGGCATTCCGCTCCACACTGCGCGTCGCGAGTCCATCGGCATCCTGGTCCTCCTTCATGACCAGCCCCTGCCCGAGCGTGCCGATCTGCTCTCCCTGCTGAGGATCTGCGCCTCCCGCATCGGCCTTGAGCTGGAGCGCCTGCGCATCGAGCAACAGCTGCGCACCAGCGAGGCCCGCCTTTACGCGAGCATCGAGAGCACCCCGCACGTGGCCGTCCAATGGTATGACTCCGAGGGCAAGGTGCGCCTCTGGAACAAGGCCTCCGAGGATTTCTACGGGTACAATGCCGCCGAGATGATCGGCCGCACCCCCCGCGGCTCCATGCTCAACGAGGAGGGCCATCGCCGCTTCCTCGCCGCCGTGGAGCAGGCGGGCAGCCACAACCAGCCGGTCGGCCCCCTCGAGTTCGACGTGCGCCGCCGCGACGGCACGCTCGGCCATTGCGAGACCATGGTCTTTTCCATCCCGGGCGACAGTGGCGGCCGCTGGTACGTCTGCATGGACGTCGACGTCACCGCGCGCCGCCGCGCCGAACAGGAGTTGCGCACCACCGAGACGCAGTACCGGCACCTCATCGAGAGCTCGCCGCTGCCCATGCTGGTCACCGACCTCAACCAGCGCGTGCTCCTGGGCAACGCCAAGTTCTGCGAGACCTTCGGCTACACGCTCGAGGACATCCCCGACTTCGAGTCCTGGTGGCCCAAGGCGTATCCGGATTCCGCATACAGGGTCATGGTGCAGCAGGAGTGGTCCGCCCGCATCATCTCCGCCCGCCAGACCGGCCAGTCCACCGACCCGATGGAGGTCGACATCACCTGCAAGGACGGCAGCCTGCGCCGCGCCCAGACAAGCGCCTCCGTCTGCTCGGACCGCCTGCTCATCGTCTTCAACGACTTCACCGAGCGCACGCGCCTCGAGAACGAGCTGCGCCACGCCCAGAAGCTCGAGGTGGTGGGCCAGCTCGCCGGCGGCGTCGCGCACGACTTCAACAACATCATCCAGGGCGTGCTCGGCTTCATCGGTCTCTCCCAGGACCCGACCCTCTCCAACACCGACCGCGAGCTCTTCCTGCGCGAGGCCATGAGCGCCGCCAAGCGCGCCTCCCAGCTCACGCGCCAGCTGCTCGCCTTCGGCCGCCGCCAGGCGATGCACATGGAGGACACGCAGCTGCCCGACCTCATCGCCAACCTGCTCAAGCTGCTGCGCCGCCTCATCGGCGAGCACATCGACGTGCAGTTCACCTCCGGCGCCGAGGTGGGCAATGTCTTCTGCGACCGCACCCAGATCGAGCAGGTGCTCATCAACCTCTGCGTCAACGCCCGCGACGCCATGCCGCGCGGCGGGCGCATCGGGATCCGCATTGAGAACTGCTCCCTCTCCGCCGCCTTCAAGCGCTCCAATCCGTGGGCGCGCATCGGCCGCTTCGTGATGCTCACCGTCACCGACACGGGCTGCGGCATGGACAAGCTCACGCAGGAGCGCGTCTTCGAGCCATTCTTCACCACCAAGCCCAAGGACAAGGGGTCGGGCCTCGGCCTCGCCGTGGTGTACGGCATCGTGCGCCAGCACGAGGGCATGATTCGCCTCCAGAGTGAAGTGGGGCAGGGGACCACCTTCCGCATTTACATCCCGGTCAGCGATCCCCAGGGCAAGGCCGCCGCCGCTGCCGCCCAGGGCGGTAACACTCCAGCCCCCGGTGGCTCGGAGACGATCCTCATCGCCGAGGACGACGACACCATCCGCTCCCTCATCCGCCGCATCCTCGAGCGCGCCGGCTATCAGGTCATCAGTGCCAGCAACGGCGAGGAGGCCGTGTCGCTCTACGAGACACATCGCGCGCGCATCGCCCTGCTGGTGTTCGACGCCGTCATGCCGAAGCTCAGCGGGTTCGAGGCCTTCGAGCGCATCCGCCAGAACAACCCCGGCCAACCCGTCCCAGTGGTCTTCGCCAGCGGCTACAACGACATCTTCTCGCAGGGCGCCAGCCTCCCCAAGGACGCCGTCTTCATCCAGAAGCCCTATGACCCGGACGAATTGCTTCGCCGCATCCGGCTCATCCTGGGCCAGCCCGCCGCCCACCCGGCCTGACGGTTTCCACTCCCTCCCGAAGCCGCCCCGCCCCTCACCCAGGCGGCATTGTTGCCTCATGGAGGTATCTTCCACGAAGGGAGATTGCACCATGGCCCAGGTCGGATCTGGCCATGCCTTTGTTCGGGTTTCTTCGCTGCGCACTGTTGGCAAGTGAAGTCCGCAGAGGCAGTCCCCGGAGCGACCTGTTGGCCGCTTCCGTTGGAGTCCGACTCAGTGCCGTGCCCGCCGTAGCCTTGGCGAAGGCGGGCGGCCTCCAGGTCGCGCAGGGGACTGCCTCTGCGGATGGTATTCCATGGGAAATGATAGAAGCTTCTACTGCATTTGAACTGATTGCTAACCAAGAAAAAGCACATCAGCCTGGGTCTTTTTTTGCTTTCCGCCTTGCCCCCCCCCTTTCCCCCCTCTTCCATCGTCAAAATCTGCGTCTCCGTCCTTCGCTAAAATTTCCGTCCACGTACCATGCCCAAACGCACCGACCTCCAGTCCATCCTCATCATTGGCGCCGGCCCGATCGTAATCGGCCAGGCCTGCGAGTTTGACTACTCGGGTACCCAGGCGTGCAAGGCGCTCAAGGAAGAGGGCTACCGCGTCATCCTCGTCAATTCGAACCCGGCCACGATCATGACCGACCCGGAGTTCGCCGATGTCACCTACATCGAGCCGCTCACGGTGGACATCCTCGAGAAGATCATCGCCGCCGAAAGGCCC
>JAHFTI010000423.1 GCA_023265535.1 Opitutaceae bacterium | reverse complement strand
AGCGCATGCTCGTGGGTGGCTACGATCGCGTCTTCGAGATCGGCCGCAATTTCCGCAACGAGGGCATCTCGCGCCGCCACAACCCCGAGTTCACCATGCTCGAGGTTTACCAGGCCTACAGCGACCACCGCGGCATGATGGTGCTGATCCGCGACATGATCCTGTCGCTCTGCAAGAACATCCTCGGTCGCACCAAGATCAAGCACGTGGCCAGCGGCCAGGAGATCGATTTCGAGCAGCCCTGGCGCGAGGTGAAGTACAAGGACCTCCTCATCGAGGCCACGGGTGACGCCCAGTGGTTCAGCCGCAGCAAGGCCGAGAAGATCGCCTGGTGCGAGGCCAACAAGCTCCCCGTCAATCCCGCCTGGGAGGACTTCGAGGTCACCAATGAGATCTTCGGCAAACGCATCGAGCCCAACCTCATCCAGCCCACCTTCATCCTCAATCTTCCCAAGGAGCTCTGTCCGCTCGCCAAGATCAGCCGCGAGGATCCGTCCACGATCGACGTGTTCGAGCTGACCATCGGCGGCATGGAGGTGGCCCCGGCCTACTCCGAGCAGAACGATCCCGACGTGCAGCGCGTCATGTTCGAGGCGCAGGCGGGCGAGGACCAGCAGAAGGTCGACCAGGACTTCCTCACCTCGCTCGAGTACGGCATGCCCCCCGCGGGTGGCATGGGTGTCGGCATCGACCGCCTCGCCATTCTCCTCACCGAGGCCGAGAGCATTCGCGACGTGATCCTCTTCCCGCAGCTGCGCAACGCCTGAGGAGGAAGAGATGCCCTGGTACCTCTACCTCGCCCTGAGGCAGCTTTTCCCCTCGGGGCGGAAGTTTCCCTTCTTCACCGCCATCTCCGTACTCAGCGTCGCGCTTGGCGTGACGCTCCTGGTGCTGGTCCTTGGCGTGATGGGGGGCTTCGGGCAGGAGGTGCGCCGGATGATCGTCGACACCCAGGGCGAGGTGCAGGTGCGCTCCGGTTCCTACATCGAGGAGCCGAAGGCGGCGCTGGCGGCCGTCGAGAAGGTCGAGGGCGTGGAGGCGGTGACCCCCTTCGCCGAGGGCGTGGCCATCCTGCTTTTCGACCATCGTCCCGCGTATCCTGCGATCCAGGGCGTGGATCTGAACCGCGTCGAGAAGGTGGTGCCGCTGCGCAAGTACGTGCGCGCCGGCTCGCTCGACGACCTCGATGACGATTCCGTCATCCTGAGCTCACAGCTGGCGCGCGGCCTCAACGCCGGCGTGGGCAGCATGGTGGAGGTGTACACCCCGCTCATCTACGAGAAGCTGAACCGCGGTGAGGTGCTCCTGCCGCGCCAACTGCGCGTCGTGGGCATCCTCGAGGTCGGCCACCAGCAGTTGGACAGCAGCCTCGTGCTGTGCACCTTGCGCCTGATGCAGGACCTCTACGGCCTTGGCTCCTCCGTGCACGGCATCAACGTCCGCCTGCGCGAGGGGGCCGATTCCGACGAGGTGGCCTCCCGCATCAATTCGACGCTTTCCCCCGAGCTGCGCCTGCGCGCGCGCTCCTGGCAGGAGATCAACCAGGACTTCCTCTGGGTGCTCCAGCTGGAGAAGAACATGATGCTCTTCATCATGCTCTTCGTGGTGCTTGTGGCGGCCTTCCTCACCATGAGCCTGCTCCTGGTGCTCGTGCTCAAGAAGACGCGTGAGATCGGCCTGCTGCGCGCCCTCGGCGCAGGCCCGCGCCAGATCGCGCTGTGCTTCTGCCTGCAGGGCATGGGGGTCGGCGCAGTGGGAACGCTGCTCGGCCTCGCGATGGGCTTCACCGCCCTGCATTTCCGGAACGATTTTGTGCGTCTCATCACGCAGTTCACGGGAAGCGAGGAGGTGCTCACGCGTTTCTACCAGTTCAGCCAGCTTCCCGCCCACACCGAGGGCCGCGACATCGTCATCATCGTCATCTCCTCGCTCGTGCTTTCGACCCTTGCCGGCGTCGTCCCCGCGCTCCTGGCGGCACGCATGAAGCCCGTCGAGGCCCTGCGCTCGGAGTGAGCGCCGGCCGGTATTCACTTTCCCACTACAAACGCAGCCCCCCACTCCTGGCCCAACCCACCGCCCCCCCTCCACCCATGAACCAGCCCGTGCTCAAGGCCTCCGGCGTGCGCAAGAACTATCCGAGCGGCGACCGCGTCATCGAGGTGCTCCGCGGCGTGGACCTGGAAGTCCGCGCAGGCGAGACGGTGAGCGTGCGCGGCGAGTCCGGCTCGGGCAAGTCGACCCTGCTCAACCTCTTCGCCGGCCTGGACAAGGTGGATGGCGGCGAGGTCCTCTGGGACGGCGCACCCACCCTCGACGCCGCCACGCGCGGGCGACTGCTCGGCATCGTCTTCCAGTCCTTCTACCTGATCCCCGAGATCGACGCGCTGTCGAACATCCTCATGGCGCGACGCATCGCGGGCGGCCTGGATGACAAGGCCCGCGCCCGTGCGCAGGCCCTGCTCGCCAAGGTGGGCCTGGGAGAACGCGGCCACCACCTGCCCTCGCAGCTTTCAGGCGGCGAGCGCCAGCGCGTGGCCGTGGCGCGCGCCCTGATGAATGAGCCGCGCCTCATCCTTGCCGACGAACCCACGGGCAACCTGGATGAGCGCACGGGGGATTCCGTGATCGAGCTGCTGCTCCAACTCTGCCGCGAAACGGGCACCGCCCTGGTCCTGGTGACCCACAACGCGGCACACGCCGCGAAAGCCGAGCACCAGTATCGACTTCACGACGGAGTTTTTGTATCGCTTTAGCCACAAGGGTGCTGCGGGTCCTTCGCATGCGTCCCTCCTTTGCCCCATGAACAGCCTGCTCAAGCTCCTTTCGCCCCTCGTCGCGCTCCTTTGCCTGGCCACCGTTTTGGCGGCCGATGAGATCGTCCGCAGCCCGGACGGCCGCCTCGTGGTCGTCTTCCAATTGGACAAGGCGGGCGTGCCCAGCTACCGCGTGGCCTCGGGCGGCATCGTTGTGCTGGACAAGTCCCAGCTCGGCATCCGCCGCGAGGACATCGATTTCTCGTCGGGACTTCGCGAGGCGGGCGCGGCGGTGCGGGACAAGGTCGCCGACAGCTATGAACTGCCCGCCTCGAAGCGCCGCCTGAACAAGTACAGGGCACAGCGCCTTCGCATTCCCCTCAAGGGCGCCGACAGCCGCCGCCTCGACATCGTCTTCCAGGTCTCGAACGACGGCGTGGCCTTCCGGTATGAGTTTCCCGATGGCGCAGGCCAGAGGCACCGCATCGTGGACGAGACGAGCAGCTTCCACTTTCCCAAGGACACCCTTGCCTGGCTCCAGCCCATGGCGGTGGCGAAGAGCGGTTGGAGCCAGACCAACCCGTCCTACGAGGAGCATTACCAGCAGGGCATCCCAGCCGGCACGCCCTCGACACTGGGCGCGGGCTGGGTCTTCCCGGCGCTCTTCCGCAATGAGTCCACCTGGGTCGCGCTCACCGAGGTGGGCCTGCGCCGCGGTTCCTGCGGCGCCCGTCTCCGCCATGAGGCCCCCGAGGGGGAATACCGTATCGGTTATGCGGATACGCGTGAGACCCACCAGGGGATGGACGTCAACCCCGTGGTCACGCTGCCCTGGAAGGGGCCCTGGCGTGTGATTGCCATCGGCAGCCTGGCCTCCCTTGTCGAGTCCTCCCTGGGCACCGACCTGGCGGATCCCGCCAAGGTCGCCGTCAAGTCCGACGGGATCAAGGGATCGGTCCCCAGGCCGGTCGCCCCTCCGGCTCCCGGCAAGGCCAGCTGGAGCTGGGCCTTGCTCAAGGACCCGGGCACCACCTTTGATGTGCAGCGCCAGTTCATCGACTATGCGGCCGGGATGGGCTGGGGATACTGCCTGGTCGACGCACTCTGGGACACACAGATCGGCGGCGAAAAATCAGCGGAGCTCGCCAAGTATGCCGCGTCCAAGGGCGTGAAGCTGCTGCTCTGGTACAACTCCAATGGCGACTGGAACGAGGCACCCCAGACCCCGAAGGACAAGCTGCACACCAAGGAGTCGCGCAAGAAGGAGTTCGAACGCCTCAGCGCCATGGGCATCTCCGGCCTGAAGGTCGACTTCTTTGGCGGCGACGGGCGCCCCGTGATCGACAGCTACCTCGACATTCTCGAGGAGAGTGCCCCCTTCGGTTTTGCCCTGAATTTCCATGGCGCCACCCTGCCGCGCGGCTGGCAGCGCACCTATCCGCACCTGCTCACGATGGAGGCGATCAGGGGGTTCGAGTTCATCACTTTCGAGCAGGCTGATGCCGACGTCGCCGCGAACCACT
>JAHFTI010000422.1 GCA_023265535.1 Opitutaceae bacterium | reverse complement strand
TCGGAATCCGAAGCGCTCGCATTGGAGACCACCGGTCCATCATCCAAGACCGATACCTATACGATCGACCCCGCCAGCGAGGCGGCCGTGAAGGCCTTCAACGATGAGCTCAAGGCTCAGGCCCAGACGTTTCGTGAGGGCGCCGACCCCGCCATCAAATACAACGAGCAACTGCGGGACATCGAGCTCCTGGAGACCGCTGGCGCTATGTCCGCGGCCGACGCAGCCAAGGCCAAAGCGAAGCTCAATGCCGAGTTCAACCAATCGACGTCGAAGGCTATTGATGCCTCCAACGACTCCCTGCGCGAGTTCGACCTGATCCTTGGCAAGATCGAGAACAACCCGGCCCTGACAGACCAGGAGAAGCGCAAGCAGCGTGCCAAGGTGCTCGCCGCCGAGAACGTCGAGATCGCTCAGCAGATCAAGCTGCTCGAGCGCTACGCAGAGCTGAACCCCAACGTCGACCCGGCCGCGGTCAAGGGACAGATCCGCAGCCTCAACGAGAAGTACACCTCCAATGAGCAGGAGGCTGGTTTCAGTCCTGCATCCAAGTTTCAGAACACCTCCAAGGGCGTTGCAGATCTGAGCGACCCCTCAAAGCACTACCAGGGCATGGGGCAGGGTATCCAAGGCGGGGCGATGGAGTTCGTCACCGAACTGGGTACCACATCAGACCAGACGGCAGGCATCATGCGCAGTGGCCTCGGTGCTGCTGTGTCGGAGATCTCGGCCGGCCTCAATAAGTGGGACTTCTCTGCCAAGGGATTTTTCAAAGGGATAGCCGGCATGGGCGTGCGCGTCTTCCAGATGATGAAGGAGCAGATCATCCAGATGGGTGTGAACTGGGGGATGACCCAGCTTCTCATCAAGACTGGCTTGGTCAGCACTCACGCCCTGGGCGAGACTCTGAAGGCGTCCTCGACGGCATCCACCATGTCACA
Organism: Opitutaceae bacterium; assembly: GCA_023265535.1. Lineage (GTDB taxonomy): Bacteria > Verrucomicrobiota > Verrucomicrobiia > Opitutales > Opitutaceae > MWDT01. The sequence continues at coordinate 3,348 of JAHFTI010000422.1, read as the reverse complement.
GGAGGCAGCAAAGACGCCTGTCTTGGCCACCAACGCCGGTCTCGCGTCCGTGAGCTCCTTCGGTGTGGCGGCCATCCTGGGCATTGCCCTCCTGATCGCCGGAATCGCCGCATTGGCCTTTGAGAAGGGTGGCGTCATCCCCGGCGGCGAGCAGCTCATCCGCGTGAATGAGAATGGCACCGAGTCCGTCCTGAATGCTGGTGCCACCGGCTACCTGGGCGCCGGCTTTGTGGCTGCCGCAAACAGGGGCGAGTGGAGCGCGGCGGCGGCCTTCCTGGCACCCGACGTGGTCAACACCATGACCCAGCCGCGATTCGCCCCGGATCTTCGAGGCGGCCCTGGCGTGGAAGGTGGCGGCATGGGATCGGTCCCCGATAAGCGTGACGTGAACATCTCAATCATCCCGCCTGACGTCCCGGCCGCGATCCGTGACTTCGTCCACTCACCCGAAGGTGAGCGCTACATGCTCGACCTGCACCGCAAGACGGTGCGCCGCCTGTCATGATCATCCCTGTCACAGTCGACTCCACCGCCTGCCTGTTGATGGCCATGGAGCCTCACGGCTCTGTCGCTTGGACACTTAGCCGTCTCGTCGATGTCCAGCAGGGCCAGACCCTTCTGGAGGAGCGACATGTCCTGGGTATCACGCTCCGCAACAAGCTTGAGTGGACCGTCTCGGCCTGGGACCGCATCCAGGGCGCCGCCTACCTTGCCGCCAGCCGCGATCCATCCAACAAGCCGGTCCTATGTCCTTTCTGGCCTGGTGCTGTCCCGTACGGCACCGCGGCCCTGGCGACCAGCAGCCTGAACATCACCTGGGAGCCCGACTTTGCCGCCTACCAGATCCACATGGGTGCAGCCCCGAGCGGATGGACGCCGAGCTCATCGGCATGGACTGCGCCACTCCTATGGGGCCGCTGGGACAAGATGCCGTCGCAAGACCTGGACAATGCCGTTCTTTTCGATGGAGAGCTCACCTTCATCGAGACCGGCCCGGCTTCCTACGCGATCACCCCGGTGGCCACGGTGACCTATGGCCCCACCATTCAGGGCGCCGCCCGCCCGCTTCTGGCCTTCGATTGCCGCTACGACAAGTTCAAGGCAGCGATCGACATCAACATCACCCGCGAGCGCCTGGGCTTTGGTCGTGACGAGGCTACCACCTACCAGCCTCAGCAGCCCCGTCGGATGTTGCAGATGACCGTTGAGGGGGAGGCCCCTGACATGATGCGCCTGGCTGCGATCTTCCATGCCTGTGGCGGCACCGTCGCCCCCCTTTGGTTCCCGTCCGGGTACTCGCCGACCGAACTCACGGCCAACACCAGCTCCGGCTCGTCGGTCGTCAATGTCCAGGACGTCTCCCTGCTCGGAAACCATCCCTATCTGATTCTCAGAAACGCCTACGGCACAGACGTCGCCCGTCAGATCGTCTCCTCTGTAGGAAATGCCCTGACCCTCAACTCGTCTCCTGGCACCCTCGAGGCTTCGTCGACGAGTGTCCAGGCTCTCTACCTCGGCCGATTCCGCACGCCGGAGCTCAAGATTGTCTATCGCTCGAGCATCGATTTCACGGCCCAGTTCGGGGTCACTGAGCTGCCCACCGACTACTCCAATCCGAGCGGCTACGTCTACGGGACAAACTACGGTCAGCTGGATCCCGACATCCCCCTCTTCAAGATCACTGATGCCATCGGCACTGTGTGGTATTGGACCAGCTGGGAGTCGGCGGTCACCATCAACGGCGCCACCTGGCAACCCAAGCAGATCACCTATGACAAGATCTCGCGAGGGATCTACAACGAGAGCAGGACCACCATCAAGGCAGACTCCTGGACTGGTAGCCCATTCCTGCGTCTGCTGAAGCCCCGAAGGGGGCTGTCACTCGCCATCGAGATTCTCTCCTGGGATCTGGTCTCCGGCACCGCGAAATCACTGTATTCAGGGACTGCCTTCAGCGCCAACCGCAAGGGCAAGTCGCTCAACATCCCTGTCCGCAGTGAGTGGACCGACATCATGGAGGCCAAGGTACCCCGCCAGCTCGACGGCCCGGACTGCTCCCACACTGTCTACGATCCGCTCACTTGCAAGCTGAGCAAGGCAGCAAAGCTCAAGGCCGGCACCCTGGTGTCTCTTGTGAGCACCTACGTCATCCGGGTGCAGTTGAGCTCATCGGCTGCCGCCCACGCCTTCGCAGGCGGGTGGCTGATGCGTGCCGCTCCTGGTGATGGAAGCCCGTCCTACGCGATTCTCGACTCTACGGCCTCATCGGCCAACCAGGTCGACCTGACTTTGGACATGCCCCTCGCCCCTGCGCTGGTCGTGAGCGAGGCGGTCACGATCTATCCTGGCTGTGACTGCACCTGGGATGCATGCGTGGCCCATGGCAACACGGCCAACTATGGGGGCTCCCCTCGCAAGCCGGCGAGCAATCCGGCCTTTACTGCCGTCAAGGACACCACCCCGAGCAACTCCAAGAAATGACGCCATTTTTCAATACTCCCGAACGTCAGGAAGCCTTGCTGGCCGGCGCCAGAAAGTGGGAGGGCACTCCATTCGCTCCCGCCTCGGCCGTGTGCGGCCCCCGCGGGGGTGCGTGCTGCCATCGCGCATGCGCCGCTGTCTGGATCGAGGGCGGCCTTCCCATCACCCAGGATGAACTCCCCGATGCCCCCCTGAACCGGGCCAACAACCATCTCGGATCGATGATCGGTGACTGGCTGGCTGCCAATCCCGAACGATTCCAGGCTGTCTCGCCGGGATGGGAGTCTCTCCAGCCGGGCGACCTCATCATCGTGGTCAATGGGATCGGTGGTCACCATGTCGCCGTCGTGCTGCCTGGTGGTCTGATGGTTCAGTCTTTCCAGAAGATCGGCGTGCACATCACTCGCGTAGATCACGAGGCGCGCGCCACGCGGCTTCGCAAGGGGTTGGTCTATGCCGTGTATCGTCCGCTCGACACAGAGGTGACGTCATGAGCAAGGCAGCCGCTGAAATCCCAGTCGAAGAGGTCAACCCCGCCGGCCTCGAGGATGAATCCATGAGCACGGTTCAGGAGAATATCCCCGTCGTTCTTTTTGCGGGTCAGGCAGGCATTGCAGGACGGTACATCACCCCGATTTACGGGGAGTACTCCGTACAGGCGAAAACCGACAGGCCGGCAGGCAAGAAATAGCCATGAGTTCATCTTCAAAAAGCGGCGGTTCTGGCAGCAAGTCCTACGACTACTATGCAGCTGCGGTGTGCATCGAGCTCGGCCACGGTCCGCTCTTTGCGATCGATGCCATCATCGAGGACGGCAAGAATATCTTGGATGGTCCCGTTCTCCGGGGTACCAGTGTAGGGCCAGAC
>JAHFTI010000421.1 GCA_023265535.1 Opitutaceae bacterium | reverse complement strand
CCTGCGGGCCTGCTCGCGCGTGGGGAAGGCGCCGCCGGCGCGGTAGTAGCCCCAGTCGATTGCCGAACGCAGGCGCACGCGCTCGCCGTTCAGGTAAAGGTGGTGCTCACCGCGGGCGTTGACCTTGGCCTCGATGACCCTGAAACCGAAGCGCGTCTCGGTTTCGTCGAGCAGGACCGTGCCGTTGGGCAGCCTGCTTTTGAGTCGGAGGCGGCACGTGTAAAGGGCGGGGGAGTCGGGGGACCAGAGCGAGGCCGCGGGCAGCTCGAGCGTCTTGGCGAGGTCGCCGCTGGAGCCCGGCACGAGTTGGAGCGTGAGGGTTCCCTGGGTGAGGATGTGGTCGCCCTTCCACGGGCGGATTTCGTAGTGCGCCTCGACCTGTGCGGGCTGCCCGGCCTGGTTACGCACTTCGGCGCGCAGCTCGATGCGCCTTGCGCCGGCCGGCAGCAGGTTCTTCACCCAGAGTTCCTCGGAGTGGACGGGCTCCAGGGCCTCCAGGCGCACCTCACCGGTGATGCCACCGAAATCGTGTCCGGGTGGCAGCTTCCGGGTCGTTTTTGAGGAGGCGGATGTGCCGTCTCCCCCGACGACCTTGCCGTTTTCGGGCTTGAGGAAGCCCCACTCCGTGCAGGGCGCATCGTTCCAGCCCCTCTGGCCACCGGGGTTGGTGATACGAAAGGCGAGGCGGTTTTTCTTCCCGGGAGCCACGAAGCGTGTGATGTCCACGGACAGGGGGGGCTCGGCCACGATGTCGTAGGCGGCCAGCTGCTCGTTCACGTACAGCTCGAGCCTCAGGCGCGCCTTGCCGACCTGCAGTTTCAGGATGCGTCCGCGCCAGGACTCAGGGATCTCCACTTCCGTGGCGAACCATGAGACGCCATGGTAGCGCCAGCTGGGATTCCCCTCGCCAAAGAGTGACTCGATGGTGGCGGGCAGGCGTGTCACGACTCCTGCCGTGGTGTGGAGGGTGTCCCAGCCGCAGCCGGGGCTGTTGACGGGAAGTTCCGAGAGCTTGAATTGTCCGGGGAGATGGAGCGGGTCGTCCAGATAGGGTGCCTTCTCATCCCTCCACGCGCGCCACGGGCTGCTGCCCAGGTCGAGCGAAGGCCTGGCATCCTGTGCCAGTGCGGGGCCAAGCAGCATGAGGAACAGGGCCAGCCATGCTGAAATTGGGTTGAAGAGGGGTGGGCTGCATTTCATCACAGTGAAAGCAGTCTACTCCTTGCGGGGCGCTCCCGCGTCCAAGATTTTCCCCCGGTAAAACAGACACAAAGCCCGGCCGGAATCCGTTCCCTTCCTCCCCATGTCCTTGGTTTTTCCAGAATTTGGCCGTGGCCAGATCGACCGCCTTCCCCCCCATCGAAACGATGGGCTGGAACTGGTCCTCATCGAGGAGGGTTCTCTTCACTGGCAGGTGGATGGAAGGCAGGAGGTGGTGAGGGCCGGTTCCGTGTTTTTCACCTTTCCCTGGGAGCTCCATGGGAGCGTGACCGAGTGGGAGCCTGGGCACCGCTGGAGTTTCCTTGTCCTTCGCCTGCGCCATCCGCGCAAGGGCGGGAGACTGGCCTGGCCCGCAGGCCTGGGGATGGGCCGCGCTGAGTTGGAGGAACTTTCCACGCTGCTCCTGGGTGCAACGCGGCGCAGCTGGCCTGCCGGTGACGAACTGCCCTGGCTGATGCCCCGCCTGGTCGCCGCGCTTTCGGCAAAGGCCCCCGCGCCTGTCATCGAGTCCTACCTGGTCCTGGTGCTCACTGCGTTGAAGGTCGTCCTGAAGGAGGGCGAACGCTCGCTGCAGGCGGGCGAGGACCGGCGCATACTCGCCCTGCAGCAGCGCATACGTGAGCGTCCCTTGGACCGGTGGTCGCTGTCCGAGATGGAGCGCGTCAGCGGCCTGGCGCGCTCGCGGCTGGATGAACTTTTCCGGAGACAGGCGGGAGACAGCCCCGTGGCCTTTGCGCGCAGGGTGCGGATCGAGTGGGCGGGGCGCTGCCTTCTCGGGCGCCCCGCCTCCGTCACCGAAATCGCGCACGAGTGCGGCTTCTGCTCAAGCCAGCACTTCGCCCGTGTGTTCCGCCTCATCCACGGGTGCACGCCGACGGAGTTTAGGAAACGCGGTGCCGGCCGCGGGCGGAGGGGTTCAGCGTGAGACCAGGTGGGTACTCAGGAATTGGATACTCACGGGACCGAGCAGGCCCGCCTCGAGCAGGGGAGTGCCCTTCGCGTGGTAGCGCCAGACCACGAAGGCCTTCCTGCCGGCCGAGGGTCGGGGGGCGTTCCTGAGGAACCAGTCGGGGTAGGCCTTCATCATGTTTCCATTGGCCTTCCGGTCGGCTCCCGTCTCGAAGTCCTGCGGCTCCTGTTCGTCACCCACAAGCCGGTTGTGCCAGGTGTTGGTGACGGCAATCTCGATCGTGTTCTCGCCCGGACGGAGCAGGGTGCCGAGCTCCCTGCGGAAGGGCGCTCTCCAGAGTGTTCCGCAGTCGTGTCCGTTGATCCTGACCTGGGCGAGGTCCTTGACGGTGCCCAGGTCCAGGATGCAGCTGCGGTTTTCGCCGAGCAGCGAGGCGGGCACCTGGATCGTCTTCCGGTAGCGGGCCGTGCCCGAAAAATAGGCGAGCTCAGGATCCTTCTCGAGTGAGAGGGAGCGTAGGGTGGAAAGCTCGCGGGTGAAGGAGCCGCCATGGGCCGGTTCGAAGCTCACCGTCCACGGGCCGTCCAGCTGGAGGGATCCCGGCGCGGGCAGATCGATCGGCGTGTTCGCTCCCTGGGTCCTGCGGAGCTCTCCCTTCACCGCAGTGTCAGCCGCTATCCGCCAGCCTTCCGTTGTCGGCAGCCATGACCAGGTTCCGGAAAGGCTGACCTTGTCGAGTGGGGGCAGGGCAGGGGAGAGCGGTTTCCGGAAGACAAGGAACAGCGACTTGGAGGCCGGGAGCTCGAGGTCCACGGTGAGGTCGCCTGCGCTGCGTCTCCAGACAGGTGCAGGCATCATGGTTCCCGTCTCAGGATCCCAGAGTTCCGGCTGCTGATCCTTGAGCAGGCAGGAGACTTGAAGCTGCTCGGCCTGCTGGCCTGTGTTGGTCACAAGGCACCAGGCGGCGTTGGTTTCCTCACGCTGGGCCAGGCCGATCGTGGCGGGCACCGGCGCGCAGAATTCAAAGGCGCGCCTCACTCCCATCTCTTGCAGCACGGGCTCGACCTGCTTGCCGTTGAAGAGGCGGCCCTTCCCGATTTTTTCGGGAGTGGACTCGCCGCGTCTCCAGAGTTCGTCGGCGAGTGTCCTGACCTGTTCGTCGCAGGCGGGAAAGCCTGAGAGGCTGGGCGAACGCGAGGGGCGCGTGGCGACGACCGTGGCTCCTGCGTTCAGGAGTGTGCGCAGCTTTTCGAGGGTCTCAGGCAGCACGCTCCCGTCATGGGGAAGGTGCAGCAGCGGATAGTGGCGACCCGCCTTTGTGACGACCTGTCCGTCCTTCACCTGCAGATCCTGCAGGAAGGCCTGGAGCGGGATGACGTCGCCCTGGGCGCAGCTTGTGCCCACACACAGGTGTGTCGCGGGCGTGGCACCGCGTTGCATCAGGGCCTGGATGCGGGTGAGGTAGAGGAAGAAGGCCTTGCCAGGCTGGAACCAGGTCTGGTGGCGGTTGAAGTGCGTACCCCACCAGCCCATGCCCAGTCCTGGCTTGTACCGATCGTCGAAGGGCTGGTGCACCCAATGGTGTAGGATCATGCGGTTGACTCCCGCGGCGAAGGCCTGGTCGGCGGAGCCCTTGAGGAATTCCGGTGTTTCAGTCCATTTGGAGTCTCCCGGCCTGCCCGTGAAAGCCTCGGCGCCGATGACCCGCTTGCCAGCGGCGCGGGCGGCAGCCAGCACCTCGCCCTGCACCCTGAACTTGTTCCCGGTCCAGAACTCCACCATGGGCAGGTCGGCCAGCGAGGTGGCCGAGGGCGTGTCAAAGGGGCCGCCATAGGGCTCGAATTGCAGTTCAAGTCCGGCCTTGTGCAGTGTTTCCACGGCGGGTTCCCACCCGCGTGTCTGGTAAAGCGTGGCGACCACGTGCGCATAGTCCCAGTTGAAGCGCTGGGTCTGTTCGTCACTTCCGATGATCGCCACGGGGACGCCCTTGTTCGGCTTTGCCAGCGCCTTGGATCCCAGGAGCCAGGGCAGGTGGGAGTACCCCTTGAGGCGCGTGAACTCCTCGACAAACCGAGGCGTCCAGGACTGGTTGCCGGCCTCATAGCTGTCGATCAGCAGGTGCTTGAAGCTGGTGCCGAGCAGCGGCCCCAGTTCGCGTTGGAGGGGGCTGATCACCTGGTCCCAGTGG
>JAHFTI010000034.1 GCA_023265535.1 Opitutaceae bacterium | reverse complement strand
AGCGAGGATTCCCTGCGCCGCAACGAGCAGCTCACCACGCTCGGCCTCCTCGCCGCCGAGATCGCCCACGAGATCCGCAATCCGCTTACGGTGATCAAGCTGCTCTTCGGCTACCTCAACCTCGACTTCCCCGAGGGCGACGCCCGCCGCACCGACGTGCGCGTCATCGGCGAGAAGCTCGACCAGCTCGAGGCCATCGTCTCGCGCGTCCTCAATTTCGCCAAGGCCCCCTCCAGCCTCCACTCGCGCTGGGCCGTCAACGACATCATCGAGGACACCATCGTCCTCATCCGCCTCAAGCTCGCGCAGGGCAAGATCCAGCTGCGCTTCACGCCGCCCGCCCGCCCCCTGCTCATCGACGCCCACAAGGGCCAGATCCAGCAGGTGCTGCTGAACCTCCTCATCAATTCCACCCAGGCCATGCCCGGCGGCGGCCACATCGACCTATTCGTCGCGCAGCTCACCCGCGACGGCGCGCCCTTCGTCGCCATCGACGTCAGCGACAGCGGCGGCGGCATCCCGGTTGATTTCCAGCAGAAGATTTTCGACAGCTTCCTCAGCGGCCGCCCCGACGGCACGGGCCTGGGCCTCGCGATCGCCAAGCGCATCCTGCGCAGCCATCACGGCGACATCGAGTTGCTCTCCAGCGGACCCTCCGGAACGACCATGCGGATTTTGTTGCCGCTCATGAAGAACTCCTGAGTTTTGCAGCGCGCAAAATTCATGCCGCCCGGCGCATTGAGATTTGTAATAGATTGGAGGGCAATGCTAAATGCGTCGCAAGCCATTTGCGTCCGCGGCTCCTGTTCACTGGTGAACTAATTAGCTAATTGCTCGATATCGCGCAAAATCCGCGCGATCCCAGACAAGGCTCGCGGAGCCTCCCCCGCAAGGGTATGGCATCATCGTCCCTGTCCTACCAACAGCTTTCCATTATGAGCTTGCCGTTTCCTGTACTCACGGCCGATCAAGCGGCCGCCTTCGTCAATCATGGTGATACCATTGGCTTCAGTGGTTTCACTCCCGCCGGCGCCTGCAAGGTGATCCCGAAGTCGATCGCCGCGCGCGCCAAGGCGGAGCACGCCGCCGGGCGCCCCTTCAGGCTGGGCGTCATCACCGGCGCGTCCACCGGCAAGTCCCTGGACGGCGCACTCGCCGAGGCTGACGCCGTCGCCTGGCGCACGCCCTACCAGTCCGATCCGACCCTGCGCAAGGCCATCAACGAGGGCCGCACCAAGTTCTTCGACCTGCACCTTTCCGCGCTGCAGCCGACCGTGCGCTCCGGCGTTCTCGGCAAGGTCAACTGGGCCATCATCGAGGCCGCCAAGGTGACCGCCGACGGCGAGATCACCCTCGGCACCGGCGTCGGCGCCGCGAACACCTTCCTGCGCATGGCGGACAATGTGCTCATCGAGCTCAACGCCTACCTGCCCGAGGCCCTCACCGGCTTCCACGACATCTACGAGCCCCTCGATCCCCCGAAGCGCCGCGAGATTCCGATCTACAGCGTCAAGGACCGCATCGGCACCGCCACCGTCAAGGTCGACCCGAAGAAGATCGTCGGCATCGTGCACACCAATGTCGCCGATGAGACCGGCGGCTTCGACGAGCCCGACGAGATCACCAACCGCATCGGCGCCAACGTTGCCGAGTTCCTCGCCAGCGAGCTCCGCTCCGGCCGCATGCCCGACGGTTTCCTCCCGCTGCAGTCCGGCGTGGGCAACATCGCCAACGCCGTCATCGGCGCCCTCGGCGAGAACCCCGGCATCCCGCCCTTCCAGATGTACACCGAGGTCATCCAGGACGCGGTCATCAATCTCGTGAAGTCCGGCAAGTGCACCTTCGCCTCCGGCTGCTCGCTCACTCTCTCCAAGGACAAGGTCGACGAGGTCATCAAGGACCTCGAGTACTTCCGCACCCGCATCGTCCTTCGCCCGCAGGAAATCTCCAATAGCCCCGAGCTCGTCCGCCGTCTCGGCCTCATCACGGTCAACACCGCCATCGAGGTCGACCTCTTCGGCAACGTCAACAGCACCCACGTCATGGGTCGCGACCTGATGAACGCCATCGGCGGCTCCGGTGACTTCACCCGCAACGCCCAGATCTCCATCTTCACCTGCCCGTCCGTGGCCAAGGGCGGCGCCATCAGCACGATCGTCCCGCTGGTCGCCCACATGGACCACAGCGAGCACTCCGTCCAGGTGGTGGTCACCGAGCACGGCGTCGCCGACCTGCGCGGCAAGACCCCGCATGAGCGCGCCGAGCTCATGATCAACAACTGCGTGAGCCCCGAGTACCGCGACATCCTGCGCAACTACGTGCAGCTGTCCAAGAAGGGCCACGTTCCGCAGACCCTTCACAACGCCTTCAACATGCACCTCGCCTTCCTCGAGAAGGGTGACATGCGCAAGGTCGAGTGGACGACGAGCTGAGCTTCAGTTCGTAGGTTCGTCATAAGGTAGCTGACTCAACGAGGCGGCCGGATTCCAAGCCGGCCGCCTCATTTTTTGTGACGGCTCCTTGCACTTGGCCGCTCCCCACGTAGCTTTCCGCCGCACTCCCATGATTCAACCCAGCGAACCCGCCGCCGGCGCCACCAGCACCCTGGACCTCGACTTGATCCGCAAGTACGCGATTCCCGGGCCCCGCTACACCTCCTATCCGCCGGCCACGCAGTTCACCAGCGACCACGCCTCCCAGCGCCTCGAGGAGGCCATCGCCGAGGACAACCAGTCCGACGACCGCCCCATCTCGCTCTATTTCCACCTGCCGTTCTGCGAGACCCGCTGCTGGTTCTGCGGCTGCAACACTGTCATTACCGCCCGCCACGAGGCCTCCGGCGAATACCTTGTCGATCTCGAGAAGGAAATCGAGATGACCGCCGCCCGCATGAACCGCAGGCGCCCCGTCACCCAGATCCATTTCGGCGGCGGCACCCCCACTTTCCTCCAGCCCGACGAATTGCGCCAGCTCGGCGCGATGATCCGCAAGCACTTCACCCTCGCCCCCGACTGCGAGTACGGCGTTGAGGTCGACCCCCGCCGCCTCACCCTCGACCACGTCAAGGCCCTGCGCGAGATCGGAGCCAACCGCAGCTCCCTCGGCGTCCAGGACACCAATGGCAAGGTCCAGCTCGCCATCCATCGCTGGCAGCCGCACGAGCTCAACCAGAAGGTCGTCGGCTGGATGCGCGAGGAGGGTTTGCAGAGCATCAACGTCGATCTCATCTACGGCCTCCCGCTGCAGACCAACGAGGGTTTCGAGACGACCATCGAGGATGTGCTCGGCCTCAAGCCCGATCGCTTCTCCGTCTTCAGCTACGCCCACGTTCCCTGGATCAAGCCCGCCCAGAAGATCTTCGACGATCGCGGCAACCTGCCCGGTCCCGAGGACAAGCTGGCGATGTTCGCCACCGCCCATCGCAGGCTCACCGCCGCCGGCTACTACGACATCGGCCTCGACCACTTCGCCCGCCCCGACGACGAGCTCTCCGTCTCGCAGCGCGCCGGCACCCTGCAGCGCAATTTCCAGGGCTACAGCACCCGCGCCGACGCCTCGCTCTACGCCTTCGGCATGTCGTCGATCTCCTCGACGGCCAACACCTACCGCCAGAACCACAAGACCCTACCCGCCTGGCGCGACGCGATCGCCCGCGGCGAGCTCCCCACGGAGCGCGGCCTGCGCCTGAGCGACGAGGACCTGCGCCGTCGCACCATCATCATGCGCCTGATGTGCGACCGCCGCCTCGATTTCGCCCGCATCAGCGGCCTCATCGGCGTCGACTTCGCCGCCACCTACGCCGCCGAGATCGCCTCCCTCACCGACCTCGAGCGCGACGGCATCCTCCGCCGCAGCTCCACTTCCATCGAGATCACCCCGGTCGGCGTGCCGCTCCTTCGTGTGGTCGCCATGCGTTTCGACGCCACCTTCGTCAACGCCCCCCGCCGCCACGCGCAGACGGTGTGAGGTTCGGATGTCGGAGGCCGGAGGTCAGATGTCGGAGTTAGCCCTTGGACACTGGGGGCCAATGCCACGCACCCTTCTTCCTTGGCTTGCCCTCCGTGCCCTCTGTGCCTCTGTGGTTCCATAAACTAATCCCATGCCCTACCGTATCTCCAAAAGCATCGTCGTCGAAAGCGGTCACATCCTCAGCAAGCACCCCGGTGCCTGCAGGTTTCCCCATGGCCACAGCCGCACCGTCGAATTCGTGCTGAGTTCCGACTCCCTCGACGACCGCGACATGGTCTGCGATTTCAAGGCCCTCAAGCAGACCGTCCAGGACTTCGTCATGCGTTTCGACCACAGCATGGCGCTCAACACCAGCGACCCGCAGTTCGCCACCTACCAGCAGCTCTATGGCGAGCGCATCATCCCCTTCGAGAAGCAGGACCCCACGAGCGAGGTCATGGCCAAGTGCATCTTCGACCATGTCAAACAGGCCCTCGCCGCCGCCGTCACCCGCCCCATCGATCCGCTCTTCCCCGTCCGCCGCGCCGTCCGCCTGGAGCGCGTCCGCGTCACCGAGACCGCCACCAGCTGGGCCGAGTACGGGGAGTGAGGTAAAGACGTCAGTGCTTGACTCTTGACACGGCCCGCCGTGTCAAGAGTCAAGCACTGACGTCTTAGCTGCATGTTAGATCTCGGCGCTCCGATATCCGATGTCCGACATCCGTAATGAGACCGAATCACACTCCCTGTCTTGCAGTCCGGCCCTAGGCTGTATTGCTTGAACGGCGATGTCCGATCTCACCGACCTCTACCAACAGGTCATCCTCGACCACAACAAGCGTCCGCGCAACCGCGGCAAGTTGCCCACGGCCAACCGCGTCGCCCATGGCGACAACCCGACCTGCGGCGACCAATGCAGCGTGTACCTGCGCCTGGACGGCGACCGCGTCGCCGAGATCAGCTTCGACGGTTCCGGCTGCGCCATCTCGCAGGCCAGCGCCTCCCTGATGACCACGCAGGTCAAGGGCAAGACCCCCGCCGAGATAGAGGCCCTCTTCAAGAACTTCCATCACATCGTGACCACGGGCGAGATGCCCGAGGACATCAGTGACATCGCCGCCTTCGCGGGGGTGCACACCTTCCCCGCCCGCATCAAGTGCGCCACGCTCGGCTGGCACGCCGCCCTCAACGCCCTCAAGGGCGACCCGACCACGGTCAAAACGGAATAAGCCATGCCCGACTGGAACCAGATCCGCCTCGATTTCCCGACCCTCCGGCAGGAGGTCAATGGCAAGCCTCTCGTCTATCTCGACAGTGGCGCCACCTCTCAGAAGCCCCAGGTCGTCCTCGACTCCCTCGCCCGCTTCTACCTGAAGGACAACGCCAACGTCCACCGCGGCATCCACGCGCTCTCCATGCGCGCCACCGACGCCTTCGAGGGCGCCCGCGCCCGCACCGCCCGCTTCATCAACGCCGCCGACAGCGCCGAGATCGTCTTCACGCGCGGCACCACGGAATCCGTCAACCTGGTCGCCTCCAGCTGGTGTTCAGCCAACCTGCGCAAGGGTGACGTCGTGCTCCTCACCGAGATGGAGCACCACAGCAACCTCGTCCCCTGGCAGCAGGCCGCGGCCCGCGCCGGCGCCACGCTGCGCTACGTGCCCGTCGTCGGCGCCGACGCCGAGCTCGGCCTCGACCTCGAGGCGCTCGACCGCCTGCTCACGCCCGAGGTGAAGCTCTTCGCCTTCACGCATTCGTCCAACACCCTCGGCATCATCAACCCTGCCGCCGAGCTCTGCGCCCGCGCCCGCAAGGTCGGCTCCCTCACGCTCATCGACGCCGCGCAGTCCATCGGCCACCTGCCGGTCGACGTGCAGGCCCTCGGCTGCGACTTCCTCGCCTTTTCCGGCCACAAGATGCTCGGCCCGACCGGCATCGGCGTGCTCTACGGCCGCAAGGCCCTGCTCGACGCCATGCCCCCGTACCAGACGGGTGGCGGCATGATCAGCTCCGTCGACTTCTTCGAGAGCCGCTGGAAGCCCAGCCCCGAGCGCTTCGAGGCGGGCACGCCCAACGTCGCCGACGCCGTCTCGCTTGCCGTGGCGATGGACTACCTCGACGGCATCGGCCGCGAGGCGATCGAGGCGCACGACCGCGAGCTGGGAGCCTACATGATGGAGTCCCTCGCCGATGTATCCGGTATTCGGATACTCGGCCCGCGCGCCGGCATGCCGCGCTCCGGGCTTGTGAGCTTCGCGCTTGCGGATGCCCACGCCCATGACGTCGTCACCTTCGCCGACCAGGATGGCATCGCCCTGCGCGGCGGCCACCATTGCAACCAGCCGATGATGCGCAAGCTCGGCCTCGCGAGCACCTCGCGAGCCAGCTGCTACGTTTACAACACCCGTGAGGACATCGACCGCATGGTCGCCTCGCTGCGCCGCATCGTGAAGTTTTTCAGTGGCGCCTGAGGTCGCCGTTCCCGCCGTCGATCTTCAGGGCCGAGAACACCGCCTGGCTGAGTTGCCCGGCGGTGAGCGGCTTCATCATCATCATGCTGAAGCCCTTTGACATCACGTGTTCCTCCTCCAGCGAGGAGGCGTAACCCGAGATGAGGATCATGGGCAGGCCGGGGCGCAGGGCGCGCGCACGCGCCCCCAGCTCCATGCCGTTCATGCCGGGCATCATCTGGTCGGTGATGAGCACCGAGACCTGCATGCCCGGGTCCGCGATCAGGCGCAGGGCCTCCTCGGTGCTGGTGATGCCGTGGACCGTGAAGCCCGCCCTGCGCAGTCCGTTGCTCAGGGTGTCGCAGACCATGCGGTCGTCGTCGACCAGCAGCAGGTGAAGCTTGTCCGCGCCGAGTGCGGCGCCCCGTGCATTGTCGGCGCGCCCGCCGGGCTCGGTGCTGGGGATCGGCCTGGCCTCGATCCGCGGCAGGTGAACGAAGAAGCGCGTGCCCACGCCCACCTTGCTCTCCACGCCGATGCAGCCGTTGTGCTTGCCTATGATGCCATGCACCACGGCCAGGCCCAGGCCCGTGCCCGAGCCGCTGGGTTTGGTGGTGAAGAAGGGCTCGAAGATGCGCTCCATGTTCTCTGGCGTGATGCCCGAGCCGTTGTCCGAGAGGATCATCCTCAGGTAGTCGCCCGGCGGCATGCTGTTGGTCTCGGGCCTCGCCGGATCGGGCAGGCGGCAATCCTGGATGCACACCGTGAAACGCGCCTTCTCCCTGCCGGCCATGGCGTGTGCCGCGTTGGTCGCGAGGTTCATCACCACCTGATGCAGCTGGGCCGCGTCCGCCATCACGGTGTCGTTCACCGTCTCGGGCGCCATCTGGAACTCGATGTTCTTGGGCAGGGCCGATTGCAGCAGGCGCATCGCGTCCATGACGGTCTCGCACAGGCGTATCGGCTCGGGCTTGAGCGGCTGGCGGCGGCTCACTGCGAGCAACTGCTGCACGAGCGCGGCGGCGTTGGCCCCCGCCTTCTCGATGCGGCGGATGTGCTCCTGCGCGGAGTGTTTCTGGGGCAGCTCGTAGCGCAGCAGGTCGGCTGAGCCGAGGATGCTGTTGAGCATGTTGTTGAAGTCGTGCGCGAGCCCGCCGGCGAGGGTGCCGATCGCCTCCATCTTCTGTGCCTGCAGCAGCTGGGCCTCGAGCGTCTCGCTCGCCTTGAGCGCCTCCGCATGGCGCGCCTCCACATAGACCATCGCCTCGAGCATGGTGTTGATCTCGCGGCCCAGGTCCGAGATCTCATCGCGCCCGCTCAGCGTCACGCGTGCATCGGGGGTGGCATCGTGGGCGATGCGCCTGACCTCCGCATGCAGCTTTTCCAGGCGTGCGATCACCAGGCTGCGCAACAGCCAGATCATCACGAGGCCTGCGATCACCGTTATGCTGAAGATTCCCGTGTAGAGGATGAGCTGCGCGCGCCGTCCATGCTGCTGGAGCTGGCGCTCCACGCGCCCGTGGAAGTGGGCGAGGGCCTTGCCCTCGCTGTCGCGCACCGGGGCGTGGAAGGCGATCCAGTTGTCGTCGATGATAGTTGAGGAAAAGTCCAGGGGCGCGCCCTCGTTGAGCCGCTGCTCCACAGGATCTGCCGATGTCATGTCCATGGGGTCCAGCCGCAGATCAAGCGCTGTCAGCTCCTTTAGCTGCTTGAGCGCATTCTTGTCGATGCGCTTGACCTGTATGATCACACCCGCGGTGGGTCCCCGGCCCTCGTTGCGGTGGATGGGGAGGCAGGCGTAGTAGCAGAGTCCGTCCACGCTCGTCTTGAAGTAGCCCATGGTGCCGGGGCTGTCCTCGACCAGCGTTTCGACGATCTGCTGCCGGAACAGGCGCGTCCACACCGTTCCCTCGGCGTTCTGCAGCGCGCCGCTCTCGTCGAGGTAGCGGCCCGCCACCAGCCTGCCCTTCGTGTCGAAAAAGAGGAAGGCGTGCAGCTGCAGGGTCGCGAGGGTGGACAGGTTGAGGTTCGCGTCCTCGAAGCGCTTCGATTTTTCGGTGATGTAGTCCGCACTGTCGTCCCAGTTCGCGTAATCCTTTGTCCCGCGCTCCAGGCTTTCGAGGTTGGCCTGCATGATGCGGTGCAGGCGCTCCACGTGCTCCTCGACCGCCTTGCGCTCCATCTTGTCAAAGCTGCGCCGGAAAGTCTGGTACACTCCCACGCTCATGGCCACGGAGACGGACACGATGACGATGCAGGTCATCACCCAGGCCTTGTATTGCAGGGGCAGGCCTCCGAACCAGGCGAGGAATTTTCCTTGGGTGCTGCTTTGGGGTTTGGAGGGGGTCGGCATGGGGTCCAGGGGCACTTCCGCGGGGTGGGAACCGGTTTGGGACCGGTGCAAGCAGCTCCACCCTGTGTGCGCCCGGTTCGCGTGGCAAGTCACAGCTTGACCGATTTGCCCGGATTTGGGGCCCGCCATCCCCTCCCACTGGCCAACGGCTTCCTTGCGCAAAAAAGTTGCAGCGGGCCCGCATGGCTTGCGGGTCCCGCTGTATTCATAATTTTGTTACACCTTTTCCCCTTGCCAGCCTACTGCATGCGGAACGGCAGCGCGTTCACCCTGGCCTCCAGCTCCGTCAGCATCCTGTCCACGCCCTGGCCGCGCGTGTCGGGCAGGCGCAGGCTGCGCGTCAGCGTCAGGCTGCTCACCACCGCACAGTAGTCCGAGCTCACCATGATCCCAAGGAAGTCGCCGCTGCGGCTGAACACCAGGTCACCCCGGTTGGGGCTGAAGTCGCCAAAGAGGCGCTTGAAGAAACGGTTGTCCATCCTCACGTAGGAGGGGTGCGCCTGGTCGAGCTTGAAGGGCGTCTCGCCGTAACCCGTGCCACCCCGGTTCACGAGCATGGCCTCCGGGAACTTGAAGGGCTCCGCCGAAAGAGGGTACACCTTCACGCCCAGCGAGGCCACCAGCTCCCCGCTGACCGGGACCGCCACGATGCGCGGGTCGACCGACAGGAAGGACAGCGCGCCCACCTGGCTCTGCGCCTTGCCGCGCTGGAGCTCCACCTGGAGGCGCGACCAGTCCGTGATGATCTCGCGGAAACTGAAGGGGGTCTCGTCAATGTGGAACAGCGCGTAGGCCTGCTTGCCGTCGGAGACGACGACACAGTGCGTGGTGCTGCTGCGCTGGGTGGGCCCGAGCAGCCCGTTGAGGCGCTCGCCACTGATGCGCACCGCCACGCGGTTGTTCAGGAAGTCGTTGAACATCACGTTGGCGTTGATCGGGCGATTGTCGCGGATCTCCTTGGTCAGCTCGCCCGATTTCTCGGCCAGCTGTCCCACGCCCTGCGCGAGCTGCACGGTGGTCTCCTGCACCTTCTGGCGCTCCGTGCGCTCGGCTTCCACCTGCGCCTTCAGGGTTTCGGCGGTTTCCTTGATCAGTTCCTTCTCCTTTTCCGCGACCTTCACGGCCACGTTCAGGGACTCAATGCGGTCGCGCGCCTCCACCTGGGCCTTCTCGAGGCTGCTCAGCTGCTGCCTCTGGCGTTCGGCCTCGGCCTGCTTGAGGTCGAGCTCACGCTGGAGCTGGGCAAGGCGGGCGCGCGTGGCGGCGGCATCCTCGGTGGCTTCGCCGAGGCGGTTCTTGAGGCTGGCCGCCTCCTTTTCCGTGCTGGTGAGGGTGTTGGCGAGGCGGGCCTTCTCGGCCTCGGTCTGCGCAAGGTTCTGCTCGCGCGTGGCGAGTTCCTCGCTGAGCTGCTTGCGGGTGGACTGTTCGTCCGCGAGCGAGAGGCGCATGGCCTCGACGAGATCCTGTTCCTTGGTCATCGCGCTCGCGGGGCCCTGGGTGACAGGTACCTTGGCGGGGCGCGTGGGTTCGGCCTTTTCCCAGCGCGTGAGCGCGAGGAGGTTCAGAAGCAGGAAGTCGCAGATGATGAGCAGGAGCGTTTTATTCATCCGGAGGACGTGTGAAGGGTGGGGGCGCGGCGTTCCGCGCGTGGGAGGAGGGAGGGAGGGCTCAAGCCTGGTTCGGCTGGGCCTGCGCAGGGGCGGCGGGCTTGGTGGCGGCGGCCGCGGCGGGCTGCGCGGCGAGGATGAGCGCCGTCTTGTAGGGGCGCACATGGCGGATTTTCACCAGGGCCACGCAGGTGATGCCGAAGAGATTCGACGAGTAGGCGGCGAGCAGGTTGGGCTCGATGAGCTGGAGCACCTGCAGCACCAGTGCCGCCGCCGTGCCGCCGATGCCGATGTAGAGGCCGCCGTCGAAGAGGTTCTCCTCGTTCTGCATGAGCTCGAGTTTCACCTGGGGAGGCAGCGGCTTGCGGTCGATCTCACGGATCTTGGAAAGGCAGAACAGGTACATGCCGATCTGCAGGGCGGCGAAGAAGCCGATCGAGAGGAGGGTGGTGGTGTCCATGGTGGAAATGACTGCGGGAGTTTCGGTACTGGGAGTGGAGCTGAGTGCGGGCAGAACGAAGCGCACCTTGAATTCCGACAGGGGCGCTGCGCGCAGCAGGAAAGGTTCGGTGCCGATGGCAAAGAAAGCCGCGATCAGGATGGCCAGCGCGCCGCTCTTGAGGTGGGGCAGCGGGGTGCCGAAGCCGGGTTGGTCCCGGAAGAGCAGGCGGTCGATGCCGCGCAGCAGGGCGAAGGCACCCGCCAGGAAACAGAGCCAGCGCACGGCCAGGGCGACCTGCGGGTGCAGGATGCCGAGCACGGCGAACTCGCTCAGTGTGGGAGCTTTGCCGCGGTTGAGGGGAAGGTGGCGCTCAAGCAGGAGGCGGGCCGCCCCCTGGCCCAGCCCCATGGCCGTGCGCAGGTCCTCGAGGCCGCCCTTGCCGTATTCGAGCAGGTAGGACGCCACGCGGTCCGCCGAGGAGAAAAGAGCCGCCGCATAGATCAGCGCAAAGTCGTCGGACGCCACGCGCGCCAAGTGTGCGTATTCGCCCATGGTCTTGGTATCCTCGGTGCGGCGCAGGAGCTCGCAGAGCTGTGTCCAGTCGAGGCGCTTGGAGAGCGAGAGCAGGTCTGCGAAGAACGGCTCGAGCTCGCCCAGCGCATTGTGGGCTGCGGCAGCCTCCGCGAGGTCGCGCAGCTCGCGCTGCAGTGCCGGCGAAAGGTGTTCCGCCTGATAGAGAAGCGCGGCCAGGAGCTCGATCGATTCCAGCGTCTGTCCGCCCGCCCGGTTGGCGGGGACAAAGCGGCCGGTGTTGTCCACCGTGCGCAGTTTCAGGAAGGCCTGGACACCGAGGGATCGGGAATTGCCCAGGTAGGCACGCAGGTTCTGGCGCGTTTCCTCCTTGATGAAGAACTGGATGAGCGGGGTGCTGACCGCCGCGCCCTCGGCCTTGCGCAGCTTGAAGATCGGGTCGATGAAGGGGTCCCAGCCGCCCCAGGCCACGAGCGGGCCCTGCTGGGCGGAAAGCCGCGCGAGGCTGTCGGCAAGTTCCCGGCTGCGCGGGTCCTGCAGGCCCTCGGCCGCCTTCAGCAGCAGCGCCGCGGGACCGGACTTTTCATTCTGGACCCACTGCCGGCCCACCTGCGCCACAGAGAGGGAGCCATCGCCAGCCCGTTTCAGCAGCGGCAAGGTGACTGACTTCAGGTTATACGGTAGCGTCCACGCGAGAAACAGCAGGAACAGTCCTGCAACCAGCCAGACAGGGCCCAGCCAGGAAGCATTCGACTGCAAGGGGGAGCGGGACATGGTGGGTGTGACTATGGAATTAAGGGGTGGGCAGGGCAAACACTGCTTTGCGCAAGCTTGCATCCGTGATGCGCCTGCATTTGCTGCGCTGAACACAAGACCGATGCGCCTTCCGATTGTTCACTACAACTCAGCCGTTCTCCGCCAGCGCGGGGCAGCGATCGCCAACTTCGATTCCTCCCTTGCGACGCTTGTCCAGGACATGGTCGAGACCATGCACGAGGCCAACGGCATCGGCTTGGCCGCCCAGCAGATCGGGCAGGCCCTCCAGCTGTGCGTGCTCGACTTGCGCCTCGCTGACAAGGACTTCGACTGGCAGCTCGACGGGGCGCACCCGCCCATGGACATCTTCATGCCCTTCGCGATCATCAACCCTGTGATCACCGTCGCTCCCGGCACCAAGCGAACGGTCTATGAGGAGGGCTGCCTGTCCTTCCCGGAGATCCGCGGGGACGTCTGGCGCCCCGACGAGATCGCCGTGAGCTACCAGGACCAGTTCGGCATCTCACACGTGTTGCGCTGCAACGGCCTGCTCTCGCGCTGCGTGCAGCATGAGGCCGACCACCTCAACGGCACCCTCTTCATCGATCGCATGGAAAAGTCCGTGCGGCTGGGCATCGAGCGCCCCATCCGGGAGCTCGCCCGCCACACGCGCGAGGCCGCCGAGGCAAAAAAGGCCTGATCCCGCAAATGCACCTTGCGTGGACGCGGGGCGGGCATGATACCTGCATCAATTGACCTAGATGTCAGCCACGCGAGTCAGTCTCCAACGATCGTTCTCAGGCCTTAGGGCCCTGCAGCATTTCCTGCGGGGTTGGACGCTCGCCGTGTTCCTGTTCCTGTACGCGCCCATCCTGGTGCTGGTGGTGTACTCCTTCAACAACTCGCGGCTGAGCTCGGAGTGGGGCGGCGCCACCGTCAAATGGTACGCGCAGCTGATGTCGAACACCCAACTGACGCGCGCCGCCGAGAACAGCCTCATCATCGCCCTCATCACCACCGTCGCCGCGGTCCTGCTGGGCACGGGGGGCGCCTGGTTCCTGCACCGCTACAACTACCGTTTTTCGCGCCTCATCCAGACCTTCGTGGCGCTGCCCATGGTCATGCCCGAGATCCTGATGGGTGTGAGCCTGCTGATCTTCTTCGCCGTGATGCGCATGCCCCTCGGCTTCACGACGGTCTGCATCGCGCACATCACCTTCTGCTTTCCCTTCGTCCTGGTCGCCGTGCAGGCGCGCCTGCAGGGCCTCGACCCCTCCCTGGAGGAGGCGGCAATGGACCTGGGGGCCACGCCCTTCCGCGCCTTCTGGCTGGTGATCGTGCCCTGCCTGCGCCCCGCCATCGTGGCCGGCGCCCTCATGGCCTTCACGCTCTCGATGGACGAACTCATCGTGACCTTCTTCACCACCAGCGCCTCCTCCGCCACGCTGCCCATCCGCGTGTACGGCTTGGCCAAGGTCGGTCTGAATCCGATGCTCAACGCGCTTTCGGCCATCTTCATCCTGGCGACCGCTGTCATCGTTCTGCTCTCCGAGTACATCCGGCGCCTGAGCCGCGAATAGTCTCTGTCTCGCCCCCGCACTCCTTTTTCCATCCACCCATGAATATCCTCCGCCCCCTGTTGTCTGTCGCCGCGGCCTGCCTGCTCTCGCACGCCGCCATGGCCGCCAAGGAACTCAACCTCTTCGCCTGGTCGGAATACGTCCCGCAGGAGGTCATCGACGGTTTCACCAAGGAAACCGGCATCACGGTCAACTACGAGACCTTCTCCTCCAACGAGGAACTGCTCTCCAAGCTGATCGCCGGTGGCACTGCCTACGATTTGGTGCAGCCCACGGACTATGCCGCCGAGATCATGATCCGCGAGAAGCTGCTCAGCCCCCTCGACCATTCCAAGATTCCCCTGCTGGGCAATATCGCCGCCGAGTTCACGGGCCTCGCCCATGATCCCCAGCAGAAGTACAGCGTGCCCTATATGAGCGGCACCGTCGGCATCGTGGTGAACACCGAAGTCGTGAAGACTCCTGTCACCAGCTACGCCGAGTTCTTCCAGAAGAAATACTCCGGCCGCCTGGTCGTCCTCAACGACAACCGCGAGCTCGTGACCTGGGCTCTCGCCACCAAAGGTGTGAACCCCAACGAGGTAACGCCCGAGAACCTCGCCAAGGCCAAGCCCGTCCTCAAGGAGTGGCTGCCCCTCGTGAAGCTGTTCGACTCCGACAGCCCGAAGACCGCGCTGCTCAATGGTGATGTGGACCTCGGCATCGTCTGGAGCGGCGAGGCCGCCATCCTCTGGAACGAGAACAAGAAATTCGCCTATTACCTCCCCAGCGAGGGTGCCCACCGCTTCGTCGACGTGCTCGCCATCCCCGCCGTCTCCAAGAACAAGGAGGCCGCCCATCTCTTCATCAATTACATCCTCCGCCCGGAGGTCTCCAAGATCATCTCGGAGAAGTTCCCCTACACCAATCCGAACGCCGAGACCCGCAAGATCCTGACTCCCGAGCAGCTCGCCAATCCCGCCAGCTACCCGAAGCCCTCGAAACTGAATACGTTCCGTGACATCGGAAAGTCCGCCGCGGACATCGACAAGCTCGTGACCGACCTCAAGAGCGCCATGTAAGGCCACTCGGAGACCTCTCCGTAGGCACTGCGTCCCGGCCACTCACAGGTGGCCGGGACTCTCCTTTCAGAGGCAAGCGACATAGAATGAGCACCATCCCCACCGACTCGAACGACGTTCCCAGGAAACAGCCCGGCTGGCTTGCCTGGGTGCTGCTGTCGCCGCTGCTGGTCTGGATGCTGGCCTTCATCCTGATTCCCATCGCCATCGTCTTCGTGTACAGCTTCTGCCAGCGCGACGACGTGGGGCGCGTGGTCTTCGATTTCACCTTCACGAACTACGGGCGGGTCTTCGATGCCACCTACCTGATGATCTTCGTGCGCTCGGTGGGCTATGCCGCCCTGACCACGGTGGCCTGCATCATCCTGGGCTATCCCATGGCCTACACGATCGCACGCAGCCCCGAGCTCTGGCGCCAGCGCCTGCTCATGCTCGTGATGATTCCCTTCTGGACGAGTTTCCTCGTGCGCACCTACGCCTGGATCACGATCCTCAAGCGCGAGGGGCTGCTCAACGCCGTCCTCTCGTATGTGCAGGTGATCACCAATCCGCTCGACCTGATGTACACGCCTTTTGCGGTGGTCCTCGGCCTGGTGTACGCCTACCTGCCCTTCATGATCCTTCCGATCTACACGAGCGCCGAGAAGCTCGACCAATCGGTCATCGAGGCGGCGCACGACCTGGGGGCGGGCCCCCTG
>JAHFTI010000420.1 GCA_023265535.1 Opitutaceae bacterium | reverse complement strand
AGCACGGGCTGCTGGTCGACCTCGTAAAGGACATTGGCCTCGGCACGCGTGATCAGGCGCCTGGGCCCGAAGGCCTGCCAGCCCCCCTGCGAACCGAAGGCCACCTGGAAGGCATCGCCATAGAAGCCGATGCCGACCACGCGGCGCGAGCCGAGCTCGTTGCCAAGGCCCACGCAGGTCTCCTGAAAGCGGGAGCCGTCGCCCGCCAGGCCTCCGCTCGCCGAGACGCCTGCGGGAAGGGCCGCATTGAGGCCGTCGGCGAGGCGGGTTCCATTGACGAAGAGGCCGTCGCTGAGAACAAAGACATGCCGGAGCCCGGGGCCGCGGAGCCGGTCGGCCAGCTCGCGGCCGATCACCGTGCTATCGGAGCCGGGCGAGACAGGAATGCACTCCCCACGCACCGTGGTGCCCCTGAAGGACAGGACAAGGGCGGAGGCCAGCGCGTCAGTGACCGAGGCGCCCGAGATCTCGCCAGCGGTGCTGCAGGAGGCTACGAGCGCTCCCGGGCACTGGGCGAGCAGGCCAGCCAGGGCCAGCGAATCCGGGTCGGAGAGCAGGTGCCGGTCGGCAAAACACAACACGAGCGAGACGGGGCCGAAGTGCTCCGGGAGGGCGGACCAGCCGGAGGTGGGATTCCATTGGAGCAGGTGAGACTTCATGGGGTGTTTCGGTGAAGCGGGGCGTTTGCGGAAGGGCTGTCCAGGCGTTGCCTGATGAGGGCGGCCAATTCCTCCATGGAATAGGGTTTCTGGAGATAATTCTCGCCGGGCACGAGCAGGTCCCCCTCCTCGCTCTCGTCGATGCCATAGCCGCTGACGATGATGCCAGGCAGTCCGGGACGGCGGGAGCAGAGCTCATTGAGCAGGTCCAGGCCGTTCATCCCGGAGGGAAGGATGAAATCGCAGACCAGGAGATCGACGTGATCCCCCTCGGTCTTCCAAAGCTCGAGGGCCTCGAAGGCGTCCGCCGCCACCAGGACACGATACCCCTGCTGCTGCAGGTAGCTGCGCACCATGATGCTGACGGAACGCTCGTCATCGACCACCAGGATGCACTCGCGCCCGATGCGGCGCACGGGCGCGGCGGACGCGGGGGCGGAGGAGGATGCGGCGGCGACAGGATCCAGGCAGGGCAGCAGCAGGTCGAAGCGGGTGCCCTGGCCGGGAACGCTGTGCACCACGATCTCGCCGTCGTGCTGGCGCACGATGCCATGGACGGCGGCAAGTCCGAGCCCCCCACCCCTGCCGTCCGGCTGAAGCGCGAGGAAGGGCTCAAACACGCGTGGAAGCAGCGCGGCGGGAATGCCGACACCTGTATCCGTCACGCTGATACACAGGCGCGGGGCGCCCGGCGATGTGGGGGCGACCGGGGCCTCCAGGCAGCAGCGCAGGCCCATCTTGCCGCCGGCGGGCATCGACTCGCGCGCGTGCATGGCGAGATTGATGAGGGCCTGCTCGAGGAGAATCCTGTCGCCATTGACCAGGGGAAGGCCCGAATCGAGCTGGAGCTCGAGCGAGATCCCCTCCCCCAACAGGCGCGCAAGCGTGCGCTGGCAGCCGCCGACCAGCTCCACAACGTCGAGGGGCTGCCTGCGGGCCACCTGCTGGTGGGTGAAGGCGAGCAACTGGCGCGTGAAGGCGGTGGCCCGGCTCACCGCTGAGCGGATCTCCCCGATCGAGCCGCGGGCGTCGTCGCCGAGCCCGGACTCACCGGCGAGCAGGGCGGCATGCCCTCCGATCGTCGTGAGCAGGTTGTTGAAGTCGTGCGCCACGCCAGCGGCCAGGCGCCCCATGGCCTCCATGCGCTGGGAGTCGCTGAGCCGGCGCTCCAGGGAGCTGCGCTGAACCGCATAGCGGACGGCCCGAACCAGCCCACGCGAGGAGAGCGCCCCCTTGCAGAGATAATCCTGCGCCCCCTTCTCCAGGGCCTTCAGGCCAAGCTCGTCATCATCCAGTCCGGTGAGCACAATCAGCGGAAGCACAGGGGCGACCTCACGCAGGCGCATCACCGTCGCGAGCCCCTGCGAGTCGGGCAGGCCCAGGTCGGCGATCACCGCATCATGGCGCCCCCCGGCCAGGGAAGCCTCGGCGGCGGCCAGAGTACCCACCACGCTCAATTCAAAGGTGGGATTGGTGCACTCCTCCAGGGCGAGGCGGCACAACAGCGCCTCGGAGGGGCTGTCCTCGACCAGCAGCAGCCGGATGGGCGAGGCCGCCACGCCTTCGGTGGCACCACCGGAGGTGGAAGGCGGGAGCAGCGCAGGCGGGAAGGTCACCACCTCGAACCAGAAGTTCTCCAGGGAGCGAATGACCTGGATGAAGGCGTCGAAGGCCACCGGTTTCGAAATGAAGCAGTTGGCATGCAGCCCGTAGGCCCCCGCGACGTCCTTCTCATCCTGCGAGGTCGTCATCACGACGATGGGGATCATCCTGAAACGCGGGTCCGACTTGAGCTCGCGCAGGACCGCCCGGCCGTCCATGCGCGGAAGGTTGAGGTCGAGGATGATGAGGTCGGGCCGGGCCACGCCCTGGTACTTGCCGATGCGATGCAGAAACTCCATTGCCTCGACGCCATCCTGAACGGTGTGGAGGTTGTTGAGCACGCGTGCGCCGGAAAGCGCCTCGACAGCGATGAGGCGGTCGCTGGGACTGTCCTCCACCAGGAGGATCTCGATGGGTCGCTTGAGCAGGCTCATGGTGACTTTCTGGCTGCCCCGGGGGACTCCTGGGCACTTACGCCGGTGAGGGGAAGGGTGAAATGGAAGACGGAGCCCGCGCCCGGCTGGGACTCCACCCAGATGCGGCCGCCATGGCGCTCTATGACCTTGCGGCAGATTGCCAGCCCAATGCCCGTTCCCGGATACTGGGCGCGGGTGTGAAGGCGCTGGAAGATGCCGAAGATTCGGTCGTAGTAGCGGGGATCGATGCCGATGCCATTGTCCGAGACGCTCAGCTGCCAGCAGGCCGCATCCTGCCTGGCGCGGATCTCGATGAGCGGAGACTTCTCGCTCCTGAACTTGAGCGCGTTGCCGATGAGGTTCTGGAAGACCAGCACCAGCTGGCCCCGGTCGCCCCGGACCGTGGGCATGTCGGGATAGAGGATCTGCGCGTCGGGTCCGATATTCTGGGCGCCCAGGTTCACGAGGGCGCTGCCCACCAGCTCCGAGAGATCGCAGTCCGTGAGCTCGCTCTCCTTGGTCCCGATGCGCGAGTAGAGCAGTAGGTCCGTGATCAGCGTCTGCATGCGGCGCGCACCATCGACGGTGTGGTAGATGAGCTCGTCGGCACGCTCGTCGAGCCTGCCCTTGTAGCGGCTCTGCAGGATCTCCACGCAGCCGGACACGGCGCGCAGGGGCTCCTGGAGGTCGTGGGAGGCGATGTAGGTGAACTGCTCGAGCTCGCTGTTGCTGCGTGCCAGGGCCCTGTTCTGCTGCGTCAGCCGCAGGTCGAGCTGGCGGCGCGCCGTCACGATCTGCGAGAAGATCATCACGCCGCCCACGGAGCCGTCGGATTTCTGCCATGGACGCGCCTCCCATTGGATCCACTCGGTCGACCCGTCGGAGCGTCCGAAGGAATCCTCCTCGCAGGACTTCACGCTGCCGGCCATGACGTCGAGGAAGACCTCCTTCCACTTGGAGGGCAGTCCCTCGTGCTCGAGCAGCTGGGTGCCCACCACCCGGCTGTCCGCCAGGCAGAAATCGCTGATCCAGCGGTCGCTCACGTGCAGGAAACGCATGTCGGCGTCGAGCATGGCGATGGCCGCCGGGGTGTGCGTGATGAACTGGCGCAGGAGGGCCTCGGTGGCCTGGCGCGCCTGCTCGGCCTGCTTGCGCATCGTGATGTCGATGCGGATGACCACATACTCAAAGATGCTTCCGCGTTCGTCGAGGAAGGGAATGATGGTGGTGTCGGCCCAGAACACGCTGCCGTCCTTGGCGCGATTGCGCACCTCCCCCTGCCACATCTGGCCGCGACTGATGGTGGCATACATCTCGCGGAAGAAATCCCGCGTGTGGTAGCCGGAGTTGATGAGCCTGTGGTCCTGGCCGAGCAGCTCGCCGCGCGTGTACTTGGAAATCGCGCAGAAATTGTCGTTGGCGTAGATCATGCGGCCCTGGCGGTCGGCGATGGAGACGATCGCATGCGCATCGAGGGCGGCCTTGAGATCGCGAACCTCGCGCATGGAGGAGGCGATGCGCGCCTCGGCGCGCTTGCGCTCCGAGATGTCCACGGCGATTCCAAGGAAGCCCGTGATACGGTTCATCGAGTCGCTCAGGGCGGTGACGGAAAGCACCACGGGCAGGCGTGAACCATCCTTCCTGATGTA
>JAHFTI010000033.1 GCA_023265535.1 Opitutaceae bacterium | reverse complement strand
GTGAAGACGCCGGCTTGGGTGACGTTGAAATATGCCCGACCAGTCACATCAATGTGAGTGCCGTCAGGGAGATTTAGAATGAAATTTCCAACAGGCGAATTTGAGCTCCATGCAAGCTGAACGAAGCCTCCCGGCACCGTATAGACGTACTGCTGGGAGCCAGTGGACATTGGGATCACAGCCACGTAGGTGGAGGGCTCAGATACTTGGCCGCCCGGGAGACCGGACCCCATCAATCGACGGCCTTGTGTGGCTTGTAGACGGTGTCCAAGCGAAAGGGTCACGCTTTCCCCCAGCACGATGCTGTCCTCACTAGACACCAGGGTTGCGGTAGCTTGGAATGCAGTCCCGATCAGTAGGAGTTCCGTAGCGCGGGGAGACTCCACCACCGATAAAACATTTCGATCCTCGGTTTTCCAATCGAGCATGCAGCTGTCATCCGTCCAACCTTCGAGGTACGACAACCAGATCCAATCCCCAGGGCTGAGCACCCAGGCCTCCACCCTGACAGTCCGGTCATAGCCGATCGGATCAACGCCAGGACCGGGATTCCTCATCAGGACCCGCCAGCGCTCCTCATAGCCAGGCTGGCCGGCGCTTCCCTGCACGGTGTGCAGCAATTGCGCAGAGGCAGGAGCGGGCCCCTCGTTCCAGCTGGCCACCATGCGCTGGGGGTTATAGCGGGCGTTGGAATCGGAAAACACGGCCTCGGCAGCACCGTCCTGTGTCAGGAAGGCCACCGTCTCAGGCAGCGTCTTGACCGCATTCCAATTGTGGAACTTGGTGTGGGTCGTCCTGAGCAGGACCGTCACGGGCACAGGGCGGGTGTTGGTCCACACATAGCCAGGCTGACGACTGGGCAACCTGTCCGAAAACACGGCCCCCGCCGGCACAGGCCCGAGGAGCGGTTCAGTCCCACCACTCCAGTCACCATAGGATCCCACCACCTCGGTGAACAGCGGCGGGGCCACCTCCGCCGCCTCACCCGACACCAGGCCAAGCAGACAAAACAGCAGGCCCATCAGAAAGGGCAGCCTGCCGGAGAGAAATTTCCGTTCATGGGACTTCATAAATTTCCACGAGACTGATACCGGTGCCGCCCCCCTTGCCGCGACCGTGTGCGGTGTAGAGCCCCGGCTCCAGATCCACGAGCAACGCCGCATCCTTGCTACCCCGCTTCCAGGCAAAGGCCTCGGTCAGGGTGGCGGCGGCCTCGATCAGTCCAGCCTGCACGGCCTCCGCGGACCAATCATCATTGAAGCCGATCTGGGTGCCCGAGGCATTGAATAGGACCAATTCCGGATCCTCCATGGGCGTGCTGACCAGTCCCGTGAGGGCCGGTCCTGCGGCACGAATCAGCACCTTGCGCCTCTGCGTGCCGGAAATCACAAACCCGGGAACCGAGGGTTCGCCCGTGATCGCATTCATGGAACGACCGGAGAGATTGACCATGCGGCTCGTGCCCGTGCTACCCACCTCGTAAATCTCCACAAGGGCGATGCCCGACTGGCCGGGTTTGCCCATGACCTGCGCAGTGTAGAGGCCGGGTTGCAGGGTCACCAGCAGGACCGCATCCTTGCTGCCCTGCTCAAAGGGAAAGGCGCGCACCTGCTGGGACGCAGCCAGCAGCAGGGCCTTGCGGGAAGCCTCGGCACACCAGTCATCATTCGTGGCGATCACCTGCCCGCGGGAGTCATAAAGCTTGAGCAGGGGATCAGCCAGTTCGGCCTGGGAGATGAGGCCCTGCAAGGCGGGACCCGCCGCCCGGATCAGCACCATCTTGGCCTGGGTCCCGGCGACCACAAAACCTCCGACCAGCACGCTGTCCCCCTCGCCCACATAGCTGCGGGTGGAGACATTGACCAGCTTGCCCGCAGTCTCCGCGGCCGGCGTGTGGCTCAGGGTGGCATAGGCGCTGAGCAGGGCGCCACTGTCGCCCTGCATGAGCACGTGGTACTTGCCGGCATCCGCTGCCTTGAAGGACGCTAGCTGGAGCCACGCCTCGGTGGCACCGGGAATGGCCACCCAATCCTTGAACCACTGATACGAACTCACCCCCGTGGCTTCCACACTCAGCAGGGCCGAGGTTCCCTCCACCACCGTCTGCGACACAGGCTGCGTGGTGACCGCCATGGTGGTCGGCAGATCGGGATTGTAGCCGATCACATCGTATTCGTAGCGGCCCGTTCCCTGGTACAGTTCGCCACCGCCTTGGTCAGGGGCACCCGGATCATCGGGAGGGGTGACCCGTTTGCGCAGCCCGTCCAGGATCACATGGTACACCACGTCCTTGGTTTCATTCGGGTTTCCATAAACGCGCTCCCCGTTGCTCAGGGTCGACCAGCCGTAGCGGGAACTGCCATCCGCCAAGCCGTCGATTGTCCAGACTGCCCCGTCGCTGGCACTGCGAGGCCCGCCGGTGATCGGCATCGCAACCCCGTTGCGCAGCACGGTAATCGTCGCTGCCTTGAAGGACCACTTCACAGAAGTGAGTTTATCGGGGATGTCGGCATTCCATTGTCCCGTCACCAGGTAATGGGGCACATAGCCCGCGCAGGGCCAGCAGATGAACCCATCAGGGTCAAAGGCGGGTGCGGCACTGCTCCCATCCAGGGCGAAGGCCTGGGCCTCCAGGCTGGTGCCTGTGGCAGGCACATTGCCCAGCCCCACGGTCAACTGGGTCCAAGGCGCCAGAAGGCTCACCCGGTGCCCCACCCCGCCGACATTGTTGATGCCAAAGTCGTAGAGATAACCCCAACCAACACCTGGGTCATTCCAGCCCAAGCCCAACAAACAACGCTCCGTAGCGAGATTCGCCTCAACCGAATAGAACTTCGCGCTCGTGGGCCAGCCGCCATGCCGCGCAAAATTGTTGGCCGCGATGAACATCGCCGCGAGCTGCGCACGCTGGGTCTTGCCCGCGTCCAGCACATAGGGCTGCGAACCCACCATGCGGCGAAATATATTGTAACGCAGGAGGGAGGCCTCCTGGAACGCCGCCGAAGTCGTTCCCGGCACACCCGCGGCCACATCGCCGGTGAAGCCCATCGGCACCCCGTAGGTCCGCGGCCACCAGGTGTTGTGCCAGGCCTGCGCCGACTGCCGCGTGCCCAGGTCGGGCACGCCGGGGTCCGTCTGCCCGCGCAGCCAGACTGCGCCCAGCACAAGGTACGCCACGAATAATATCAATATCAGCGACATCGGTAAACCGGACACGGACCTGTGCACGGGGACACGGGACCGGGTGGACAGCAATAGGTGTGTCATTTCGAATTGTGTTTGTAAAGTAATTTTTACCTTTTAATTGTAAAAATGAGCTGTGGGGCCGTTCTTAAAGGCTTGGGGCACAGCAGGGAATAATCAGAGCCTTGCCCAAATTAAAACATTTTAACCCCGACACACGCCACTTTTTACAGCCCTTTCACCCCCCATTCCTCTCCCCCAGCAAGCCCTTGCACCTCCCTCCACCCATGAACCCTCCCAACTCCGCGAAACGTTCCGCAACGCCCCTCCCCACCCTGCGTCAGTGCTCCCCTACCCCCTCCACCCCAAGCAAAGGCTTCCCAACCCGCCCGCCGCTTCCTACAACATCCTCCTCCACTTCGCTCCCCATGTCGCCCAACTCCCTCGCCAATCCCTCCGTACTCACCCAGCCGGTCTACGAGCCCGGCAAGCCCATCGAGGATGTGGCGCGCGAACTGGGCCTCGACCCCTCCACCATCATCAAGCTCGCCTCCAACGAGAACCCGCTCGGACCCTCCCCTCTCGCCCAGGCCGCCGCCATCAAGGCCGTCTCCGAGGCCCAGCTCTATCCCGACGGCGGCTGCTTCCGCCTTCGCCAGCGCCTCTCCACCCACCTCTCGCTTCCCGCCTCCCAGATCGTCGTTGGCAACGGCTCCAACGAACTGCTCGAGCTGCTCGGCCACGTCTTCCTGCGCCCCGGCGACGAGGCCGTCATGGGCAACCCCGCCTTCGTTGTCTACAAGCTCGTCAGCCTCCTCTTCTCCGCGCGCGCCATCGAGGTCCCCCTCGTCAACCACACCCACGACCTCCCCGCCATGCTGCGCGCCATCACCCCGCGCACCAAGCTCGTCTTCCTCGCCTGCCCCAACAACCCCACGGGCACCGCCAACAGCGCCGCCGACATCCTCGCCTTCGCCCGCGCCCTCCCCGAACACGTCGTCCTGGTCTATGACGAGGCCTACGCCGAGTACGTAGAGAACCCGCCCGACCTGCGCCCCCTCATCGCCGAGGGCCGCAAGGTCATCTGCCTGCGCACCTTCTCCAAGATCTACGGCCTCGCCGCCTTCCGCGTCGGCTACGGCGCCACCACCCCCGAGATCGCCTCCCTCCTCCAGCGCGTCCGCCAGCCCTTCAACGTCAACGCCCTCGGCCAGGCCGCCGCCCTCGCCGCCCTCGACGACACCGACTTCGTCCGGCGCAGCATCGCCACCAACAACGCCGGCCTGCGCCAGCTCGAGGCCGGCTTCAGCACCCTCGGCCTGGAATGGGTTCCCAGCACCGGCAACTTCATGCTCGTCAAGGTCGGCGACGGCGCCGCCACCTTCCAGGCCCTGCAGGCACGCGGCGTCATCACACGCCCCGTGGGCTCCTACGGCCTGCCCACCTGGCTGCGCGTCACCGTCGGCACCCAGCCCCAGAACGAGCGACTCCTCCGCGAACTCGCCGCCATCCTCAAGCCCGCCTCCTGACCCGCCCACGGCATGCCCGCCCCGGCCCCCGACGCCCCCCTCCGCCAGGTCCACAGGGCGCGCCTCCACCCCCTTCCCGAGCCCGCCCTCGCCGAGGCCTTCTCCTCCTGGCAGGGAGCCCTCGCCGCGCTGCAGTCGGACGGACGCCTCCTCACCGCCGCGCTCTACCGCGATGCGTATTCACTTTTCCTCTACACCGAGGCCCTGGGCGCCCCGCTCGACCCCGCCGCCGCCCTGCCCGCCCCCGGCGGCCTCCTGCGCCCCTGGCCCGAGCTCGACGGCGACCGCCCCTGGGTGGCGATGATGGACGTCTTCCACTTCAACGCCCCCGCGAGCCTCGCCCATTGGCGCCGCTCGACGCCCCCCGCCGAACGCCAGGGCCGCCTCCTGCGCCTGCATCCCGACAAGGTCGCCTCCTACGTCTACTACCACTTCCAGCTCCAGGAGGAACGCGCCTTTCCCGGCGAGAAATACAAGTTCATCGCCCTGCACGGCAGCCTCCTCTTCATGTACAACGAGCTGCCCGCGACCCTCGAGACGCCCCCGCTCCCGGGCCTGCTCTCCACCCGCGGCACCCCCTCGGACTGGTCGGACACCCGCATGGACGAGCACCTCATCCCCTGGGACGCCTCCACCCCCTCCTCCCGCGGCCTCCCCCTTGTATTCAGCCTCTGAATACAACTCGGATCACAGCCACTTGCGCCGCCTCATCACCCAGAGCATCAGGAAGGTCCCGCCCAGCATCAGCACGATGGCCAGCGGATAGGTCCACCTCTGCTCCAGTTCGGGCATGTGCTGGTAGTTCATCCCGTACCAGGCGCCGATCAGCAGCACCGGGATCGTGAGCGCCGTCAGGCCCGTCAGCACCTTGATGCCCGCGTTCGCCTCGTGCGACGACTTGTTCAGGTACACCCGGAAAGCCAGGATCAGCTCCTCCGACCAGGTCTCCGCCTGCGCCTCGATGCGCGCCAGCTCCTCCGCCAGGTCGCGCAGGTAGGGCACGATCGTCGGCCGCACCAGCTTCGTCTTGCCCTGCGCCAGCTCCGTCGCCACCTCGCGCTGCGGGCGCACGATCTGCCTCAGCGCCGAGAACTCCTTGCGCAGCGCCACCACCCGCGGGAAAATCTCCTTGGCCGGCGCGTTCATCAGCGAGGCCTGCTCGAACTCGTCCAGCTCCTTCTGCAGCTCCAGCAGCGCCGGCTTGTACGCCTCCACGATCTGGTCGAGCAGGTGGTGCGCAAAGCGGTCCGGCCCGCGCACCGGCGTCCCCGTCACGCGCTGGTACTTCTCCAGCGCCACGTTGACCGGCCGCAGCGGCTTGCGATGGTGGGTCACCAGGAAGTTCTTACCGAGGAACAGGTCCAGTTCCATCGTCGTGAAATGCTCCGTCTTGGTGTAGTCCACCGCGTGCATGACCAGGTACAGGTACTCGTCGTAATCCTCCACCTTCGGTAGTGGTGAATCGGATACGCAGTCCTCGATCGCCAGCGGATGGAACTGGAAGACCGTGTCCAGCACGTGCCGCGTCTCGTCGTCGCTCGGCTCGCAGATGTCCACCCACACCATCACTCCCGGGTCCGAGCGCAGCAGCGCCAGCGACTCGATGGGCGGGTTCGCCATCGCAAACTTGGCATCACGGTAGACAAGCGTGGTGATCATGGCGCGGCGCGTCCCTCAGATCCACCCGCGGCGCTTGCAGTAGCGCCAGGTCAGCAGCGTCAGCACCAGCGTGATCACCAGCACCCCCAGGTATCCATACTGCCAGTGAAGCTCCGGCATGTGCGTGAAATTCATGCCATACCAGCTGCCCACCACCGTCGCCGGCAGCGAGATCGCCGTCAGCGCCGTGAGCGCCTTGATGCCCTCGTTCGCCTCGAAGGAGCTCTTGCTCAGGTACAGGTCGAAGGAGATCAGCAGCTGGTCCGTGAATCCCGCCGCCGTCTCGTCGATGCGGATCAGGTTGTCGCGCAAATCGCGGAAGTACGGCAGCATCAGCGGGCGCAGCAGCTTGGACTCCCCGCGCGCCAGCCTGCTCACCACGTCGCGCTGCGGCCGGATGATCTGCCGCAGGTGCCCCACCTCGCTGCGCAACTCCATCAGCTTGTTCGACATGTTGGCCACGTCAGTCCCGAGCACCGCCTCCTCGAGCTCCTCCAGCTCAGCCCTCAACTCGTCGACCACCGGCTTGTAGTTGTCCACCAGCGCGTCCAACACAAAGTGCGCCAGCCTGTCCGGGCCGCGCGCCACCACGCCGCTGCTCTTCTGGCAGCGCTCCATGACCGCCTTCACCGAGCGCAACGGCTTCATGTGATAGGTCACCAGGAATTCCTTGCCCAGGAAGAGGTCCAGCTCCGTCGTCTCGAATTTCTCCGTGTGCGTGAAATCCACGCCGTGCGTCACCAGGAATAGGTGGTCCTCGTAGTCCTCGATCTTCGGCAGTGAATTGGGCGAGACACAGTCCTCGATCGCCAGCGGATGGAATTGGAACACCCCCTCCAGGATCTGCTTCGTCTCCGCCTCCGTCGGCGCCTCCAGGTCCACCCACAGGATCAGGCCCTTGTCCGCACGCACCAGGCGCAGGGCCTCGAGCTCAAGGTCCTGTCCGACAAGGCGTCCCTCGCTGAAGATGAAGGTTCTGATCATGAGCGTCAGGGCTGTTATGTGGGGGCTGCCGCGCTTGCCAAGCCTGCTCGCTCGCTTCCGCGTTACGACACTCAGGCACCCGCCGGCACAGCCATGCGGTCCTCGGCCAGCGTCACCGCCTGGATGAACTCCTCAGGCGTGGCCGCCTTCATGAGTGCCTCACGATTCGCCGGATCCTTCATCAGCCGGCACAACGCGCTGACCACCTGCAGGTAATCACCCGGCTTGGTCTTGGGCGTGCCCAGCATGAACATCAGGTGCACGGTCTCGTTGCCATGTTCGAAAAGGACCCCCTGCGGGCTGCGCCCCACCGCCAGCACAATGTGCCTCACATGCTCGGTCCGCGCATGCGGCACCGCGATGCCGTTGCCCAGGCACGTGGTGTCCAGGCGGTCGCGCGCCAGCAGCTCCTGGTAGAACCCGTCAAAATTCAGCACATCCGGATGGCCCACGAGTGTCCGTGCCACTTCGTTGAGCGCAGTCGTGCGCTTCGTGCTCTGCACACTGAGGATGATCCTGGTGGGATCCAAAAGGCGTGAGATCAGGCCGGCCATTCAGCGAAGGATTGGATGTCAGCGAAGGTTTCCGAAAAGTTCATGCCGAAGAGACTCCCGCCCCCAGCCGATGGCAAGGGCGGAGTACGCTTAAAACACCCCAATCACGCCCTTTTTTTTCACACCGTAACACTCCCCTCGTTCCTGCTCCGGGAACGCAGCCGCGCCAGGATCTCCGGCAGCCCCGGAAACACCTCTGTCGCCCCCGCCTCACGCAGCTCCCGCTCGTCGTGCGTGCCCGTCGTCACGCACCAGCAATCCACGAAACCGCCATTGCGCGCCGCCTCCACGTCAAAGGGCGAATCCCCCAGCATCAGCGTGCTGCCCGCCTCCGCACCCAACTCCCGCATCGCATGCGCTGCAAACTCGGGCTGGGGCTTCACCCAGGGCGTGTCCTTCGCCCCGAACACCCCGCGCAACAACGGCGCCACCCCCAGGTGCTCGCACAGCTTGCGCCCCGAGGGGCCGTGTTTGTTCGTGAACACCCCGCACACCACGCCACGCCCATTGAGCCACTCCAGCAACTCACGCCCTCCCGGCATCAGCTCGGGATCGTCCAGCATCGTGCGATCCCAATAGGGACGGTAGATCGCCAGCCCCTCCTGCAGGCGCTCCTCGGGAACAAACTTGCGCATCGCATTCTCCAAGCCCCCTCCAATGGCCCTCCTCACCTGCTCAAATGTCGGTTCCGGATACCCCAGCTGCGGCAGCGTGTGGCAATAGCTGCGATGGATCGCCTTCAGGTGATCGATCAGGGTGCCATCCAGGTCAAACAGTACGGTGCGGATCTCCATGGGAACCAGGCAGCGTGTCGATCGCCCCCTCCAGAACAAACCCAAATACTCTCCCCACCGCCCACTTTTTCTCTTTGCGCCGATCTGCCCCCTCTCCACACACTTGCCCCATGCCTGTTAGCACAGAGTCCCGGCCCGCCCGCGCGACGCTCTCCCAGGAGCCCGGCCGCCTCTGCATTGCCTTCAGCGGAGACTGGCGCATCACCGATGACCACTCCCACTGGCATGCCCCCAGGCTCGGCCACGAAAAACCCGCCGTCCGCCTCGACACCTCGGAACTCGGCAATTGGGACAGCTCCCTTCTCCTCTACCTCCACTCCGTCACCCGCTGGTGCCAGCAGCAGGGGCTCACCCTCGACGACTCCGCCCTGCCCGCCCAGCTGCGCCAGCTCGCCAGCCAGTTCGCCAGCGCCGAAAAGTCCTCCAAGCCCCAGGACCGCTCCGCCAACCTCCTCGAGTTCGTCGGCAACCAGACCCAGGCCGTCTGGGGACAGGTCCGCGAAATCGCCCACTTCGTCGGCGAATGCTCCCTGAGCGCCACCCGCCTCCTCAAGAACCCCGCCTCCTTCCGCTGGCGCGATTGCCTCGCCGAAATGCAGCAGTGCGGCGTCATGGCCCTGCCCATCGTCAGCCTCGTCAGCTTCCTCATAGGCATCACCCTCGCCTACACCGGCGCCACCATCCTGCGCCTCTTCGGCGGCGACATCTGGGTCGCCGACCTCATCGGCCTCTCCGTCACCCGCGAAATGGCCGCCGTGATGACAGGCGTCGTCCTGGCAGGCCGCACCGGCGCCGCCTTCGCCGCCCAGATCGCCAACATGAAGGCCAACGAGGAGATCGACGCCCTCAGCACCCTCGGCGTCTCCGCCACCGACTTCCTCGTCATGCCGCGCATCCTCGCGCTCGCCATCATGACACCGCTGCTCGCCCTCTACTCGGTCCTGCTCGGCATCCTCGGCGGCATGCTCATCGCCCTCACCATCCTCTCCATCCCACCCACCGCCTACTGGGTCGAGATGCTCACCATCGTCGACCTCTCCGACGTGACCACCGGCCTCCTCAAGGCCTCCGCCTTCGGTGTCATCATCGGCCTCTCAGGAAGCCTGCGCGGCCTCCAGGCCGACCGCAGCGCCGAGGGCGTCGGCCGCGCCGCCACCTCCGCAGTCGTCACCTCCATCCTCCTGATGGTCGTCGCCGACGCCTTCTTCGCCGTGCTCTTCAACATGCTCGGCTGGTAAACCATCCACCTTTCCTCCACTCACACCCTCTGATTCGGCCCCCCGGCCGAATCACCCTCCGAAGCTCCCAGAGGAGCGTAGGAGGGCCCTTTCACGCTCCTTCTCCGCCTTCTCCTCTCAGCTCCCCCCATGCCCTCCCCCCAAGTCCAGCCCGTCCTTGCTCCAGCCGCCGGCCCCACGGGCGCGCCGGCCATTGACGTGCGCGGCCTCGAGTGCGGCTACGAGAACAAGGTCGTCCTGCAGAACCTCACCTTCACCGTCGGCCAGGCCGAGCTCTTCTTTGTCATCGGCGGCAGCGGCTGCGGCAAGAGCACCCTCCTGCGCCACCTCATCGGCCTGAACCGCCCCACTGCCGGCGAAGTGCGCTTCTTCGGCCAGGTCTTCGGCGACCAGGGCGAAAAGCAGCGCCGCGAGCTGCTCAAGACCTTCGGCGTCCTCTTCCAAAGCGGCGCCCTCTGGAGCTCCCTCACCCTGCGCGAAAACGTCGCCCTCCCCCTCGAGCTCCACACCGCCCTCTCCAAGCGAGAACGCGAGGAACTCGCCACGCTCAAGCTCTCGCAAGTCGGCCTCCAGGGCTTCGAGGACTACTATCCCTCCGAAATCAGCGGCGGTATGAAGAAACGCGCCGGCCTCGCCCGCGCCCTCGCCCTCGACCCCGCCATCGTCTTCTTCGACGAACCCTCCGCAGGCCTCGATCCCATCACCTCGCGCAAACTCGACGAACTCATCCTCAGCGTGCGCGACACCTTTGGCACCACCTGCGTCGTCGTCTCCCACGAGCTCGCCTCCATCATGGGCATCGGCGACCGCGTCATCCTCCTGTCCCGCGAGGCCAAGGGCATCGTCGCCGAGGGCGACCCCCGCCTCCTCGCACGCGACAGCGAACACCCTCTCGTCCGCGAATTCTTCTCCAGCGGCGGCATCCGCCATGCCGCCCCGGCCACCCCCTCCACATGAAAACCAAGATCAGCCCCTCCCTGGTGGGCTTCTTTGTCCTCGGCGCCTTCGCCCTGGCACTCATCGCGCTGCTCTCCTTCGGCGGCGTGAACTTCTTCTCCAAGCCCCAGCGCTTCATTGTCTATTTCAATGAATCCATCCACGGCCTCGACCTCGGCTCCCCCGTGAAGCTGCGCGGCGTGCGTGTCGGCCGCGTCGTCGACCTCAACATCCGCTACGACGCCGCACACAACGTCAACGAGGTCGCCGTCGTCTGCGAACTAAGCCGCAACATGATCGCCGACTCCTCAGGCGCCATGATCGACGTCTCCGACAAGGCCGTGCTCACCGACATGGTCGACCACGGCCTGCGCGCCCAGCTCGGAGTGCTCGGCCTCGCCACCGGCATGCTCTACGTGGAACTCAACTTCTACGATCCCGTCGAATACCCGCTCGACACCCGCCCCGCCGACCCGCGCGGCACCTACATCCCCGCCGTTCCCTCCGCCATTTCCGAGTACCAGGCCAGCCTCTCCGAGATCCTCTCCGACCTCAAGAAGGTCGACTTCGCCGGCATCTCCAAGGAAGCCAAGGCCCTCCTCGTCGACCTGCGACGCCAGGTCAACAGGCTTGAGACCAAGGAACTCATCGCCGAGTGGACCAAGGCCGCGCAATCCGTCCAGCGTCTCTCCGAGTCGCCCGAGCTGAAGGGCGCGATCGCCGGCTTCGGAAAGGCCTCCAACGACCTCAGCGCCGTGCTCACCAAGCTCGAATCACGCATCGAGCCCACGGGCCAGAAACTCGACGAGGCCCTCGCCCAGGCCAAGACCGCCATCGACTCCTTCAATTCCACCGCCCTCTCCCTGCGACGCTTCGTGAATGAGAACCAGCACCTCGGCAATGAGGCGGGCCAGTCCCTGCAGAAGGTCGGTGAGGCCGCCGACGCCATCCAGCGTCTCGCCGACTTCATCGAGCGCAACCCCGCCGCCCTCATCACCGGCCGCAAGAAACCCGAATAATCCCCCTGCTTCGAGCCCTGATTCGGCCACTGATTCGCCCCCTGATTCGGCCCCCCGGCCGAATCACCCTCCGAAGCTCCGTCAGGAGCGTAGGAGGGCCCTTTCACGCTCCTTCTCGCCCGCCCTTCTCCTCCTCCCTCTCTCCCATGCGCCCCACGCTCCCCTTCCTCTCTCTCGCCGCCCTCGCGCTCCTCGGCCTGCTCTCCTTCTCCGCCTGCAAGCTCCTCCCCGAGGCCAAGCCCGATCCCACGCGCTACTACACGCTCTCCCTGCCCGCCGCCATCGAGGCCTCCGTCCCCGCCAACGCCAAGGCCCTGCGCCTCGGCCTGCGCCAGGTCGAGCTCTCCCCCTACCTTAAGAAGGGCCTGCTCGTCGTGCGCACGAGCGACACCGAGGTGCGCTACGACGACTACGAGCGCTGGGCGGAACCCCTCGACATCGCCATCCTGCGCATGCTGCAGACCTGCCTGCAGGCCGATCCGCGCATCGGCAAGGTCTCCGTCGCCCCCCTCTCGGCCGAGGATGAGCGCGACTTCGACATCATTGTCCGCGTGCGCCGCGCCGACGGCTTACGCCAGGCTTCCGGCTCCTCGGTGCGCTTTGTCGCCATCGTGGAACTCCACACCACGGGGGCGGGCGGCGAGTTGCTCGGCCAGAAGGCCTTCACCGCACCCGAAATCACCTGGGATGGCCGCGATTTCAACGCCCTCTCGCAGGCACTGAGCCGCTCCGTCCAGTTGCTGGCCGGCGAAATTGCCTCCATGCTTCCGGCCACCGGCGCCAAGACCGCCGCAGCAGCCACACCATGACCGCCTACGACCAAGCCCGCCTCTCCATCGACGCCGCCCACGCCTCGGATCCAAAACGGACCACCGATGGCCTGCCTGCCGAAGGGGTCTATGCCGACCGCATGGAGGCAGCCCTTCTGCGTCTCCACCCCGACGCCTCCCCGCTGCTGCGCCTCGCCGCACGCTGCCAGCACCTCCAGCGCTGGTCCGTGCCCCGCGCCTCCTTCCCCCTGGACAAGGTCGGCTACCACGCCTGGCGCAAATCCCTCTACACCAAGCAGGCTGCCCAGGCCCGCGATCTGCTTCTGGCTGCGGGTGTGCCGGCTGCCGACGCAGAGGACGTCTTCAACTGGGTCTCCAAGACGGGCCTGAAGGTCAACGCGGGCACCCAGGCACTCGAGGACGCGGCCTGCCTCGTCTTTATCGAACACGAGATTCCCGGCTTCGCCACCCTGCACCCGGACTACACCCGGGACAAATATTTGGATATCATCCGCAAGACCTGGAAAAAAATGAGCGAGCCCGCCCGGGCACTCGCTCTCAGCCTGGCCCTGCCACCCGAGGTGGCTGCCTTGGTGCGCGACGCCGTTGCGGGCGCCTGAGGGTTCCGGCCCGTTAGGCTTCTGGCTTGTAAGGCTGCGGCCCCATGAGGACGCGGAGGCTGTGCTGCTGCAGGCCCCTCCGTGAGTGCTGCGCTCCCACCGTGGTGACGCCACAGGCACGCGCGTGCTTTTCCTCGGCTCCCTCTGCGCTCCGGACAGCGAGGAAGGACCGCCCCCACCCCGCCGCGGCCCCGTGACGAAAGTAGGAGCAGTTCAGCATTCCATCACACTTGTTATCATCGATATGTATCATGGGGCTTAATTATTGCCCCGTGCGCGCCGAGTTCATTAGGACCACTGGCCGATTATGTCCCCACGTATTAGTCTCCGCCATAAGCCCTCCTGTGTGCAATGGCAGCCCCTCTGGTTCGTGCGGCCAAATCCTACGCCATGCTAGAGATTCAACCTCGAACCAACATGAAGATTCGCAAAGCCACGATCCTGACAGCCTGCCTGGGCATCGGTCTCGTCCGCCCCCTGTGCGCCGCCGAGGCAGCCAAGGCCGATTGCTGGGGCGTAACAGTCCCGGACTACCTCTCAGAGGCCTCCCTCACGGCCAAGCTGGGCTACGACTCCAATGTCTATGCCACCGACAACAGCCTGCCGGGCAAGCCCGACCTCGCCAACCAGGAGAGCGCAGTCTTCAGCGTCAGCCCCAAGCTCCTCTTCAACGGCCTCAAGCTGTTCGAACTGCCCAAGGACAGCGCCGTCCAGGCCTTCAGCTTCGGCTACTCCGGCGACTATGTCTTCTTTGGCAGCTTCAGCGGGGAGAACAACGGCCGCCACACGCTCCCCTTCGCCCTCAAGCTCAAGCAGGAAGCCTGGAGCTTCTCCCTCGATAACAGTTTCCTCTGGGTGCAGGGTCCGGACGACTCCCCCCTCTACAACCTCTACAGCGCCTACGGCACCGCCACGGTCCGTGAACGCCGCAGCCAGATCCAGAACCGCTTCAGCGCCAGCCTGCGCTTCGACGAGGGCGCCTGCTTCGTGCGCGCCGCGGCCGCCGCCCTGAGCTACAACCTGCTGACCGACCTCCACAACTCCGCCACGGAGCCCGCCTACAAGGGCTACCAGAACTGGGTCGATCGCTCCGACATCGGCGTGGGGCTGGACTTCGGCTACAAGGCCTCGAAGGACCTCTCCTTCATCGCCGGCTGGCGCACGGGCAAGCAGTCGCAGTCCCGCTACACCTGGGGCGGCAACCACTGCGACAGCACCTTCAACCGCCTCCAGTTCGGCTTCGAGGGCAAGCTGGCCTCCTGGCTCCAGGGCTCCCTGCTCGCGGGCCCCGATTTCCGCAGCTATTCGGACACGGCCTTCCTCGGCATCACCGGCACCAGCCACACCTGGCTCTACCTCGACGGCAGCCTCAACGCCACCGCCTCGGCCGACGACCGCGTGACCCTCACCGGCAAGGTCTGGCACTGGGTCTCCAGCACGGGCACCACCTCGTATCAGGATTCCAGCTACGCGCTGACCTGGAAACACAGCTTCTCGAAGCAGCTCTCCACCAGCGTCGGCATCAAGTTCCAGGCGTCCAACTACGACGCGCCCGCCGTGCGCCACGACCAGTTCTTCAGCTACCCCGTGGGTCTCACCTACTCCGTCTCGAAGGAGATCGTCCTCGGCGCCGACTACCAGTACGGCAAGGCCCACAACCGCATCAGCGGCACCCTCGGCCGCGAGTACACCCAGAACCAGTTCACGCTGACCCTGAGGCTCGCCCTCTGAGGCGGGCCGGAACTTCCCCTCTCAAGGCGGCACCCCCTGCGGGCGCCGCCTTTTTTGCGCGCGGGCGTCGCCCCCCCCCCGCCATGGCGTATCAAAAAAGTGGATACACACGGGGCCCCGGCGGGGCTTTGCGGGCGGGGGCCCACG
The DNA here is from genome assembly GCA_023265535.1 of Opitutaceae bacterium. Lineage (GTDB taxonomy): Bacteria > Verrucomicrobiota > Verrucomicrobiia > Opitutales > Opitutaceae > MWDT01. The sequence goes on along the minus strand of JAHFTI010000033.1, from coordinate 301 downwards.
GATGAGCCGAGTTCATGCACTTGATGCCCCCGGGTAATCTTCTGTCCGCCTCAACTTTTTCGATATTTCCCGGCATGCTTGGCAAGCCATGTGCTTGGGAGGCTCCACCGTGGCAACGCACATGCGCCACACAACACCATCCAAGCGACACCTATGAACCTCCGCATCAAACTCGCCTCCCTCGCCGCCCTTGCTGTCACGGCTACCGCCCTTGCCGATATCAAGATCACCGAGAACCTGACCACGTCCGGCTACGTCGTCGGCTCCTACCAGTACAACGACACGAACGCGTCCACCGCCA
>JAHFTI010000419.1 GCA_023265535.1 Opitutaceae bacterium | reverse complement strand
TCGAGGTCACCAGGGTCGTTGCGCTGGCTCACGCGCAGGGTGTCCGCCGGTGCCGTGGAGGGAATCTCGGGCGCGGTTTCGCGCGCCACCGCGGGCGTGTCCGCGTGGCGCGGGCAACCCACAAGCACAGCCAGCGCCGCGACGGCAAGGAGCAGTCGCAGGAGTGTGCCAGGCTTGGTACGGGGCCGGGACTCAGGGTTCGAGCCAGACATGCTTGTAGGGGTGGTGGTCGAGGGCGGTGGGGTGCCAGCCTCGGACGGACGGGTGGATCAGGAACAGGTGGGTGTAATGGTAGATACCGATGAAGGGGCTTGCTTCCATCAGAATCGACTCCGCCGCGGCGTAAAGCTCCTTACGACGATTCCCGTCGATCGTCCGGGCTGCCTCGGCGATGAGGGCATCGTAGGCGGGGCTGGACCAGCCGGTGAAATTGTCGCCGCTGGCGGAAGTCCAGATGCCCAGGAAGTTTTCCGGGTCGGCGTAGTCGGCGGTCCAGGAGGAGCGCAGGATCTGGTAGTCCCCGGTCCTGCGGGCGTTGAGCACGCTGGTCTGCTCCATGTTGACCAGCTTTACGCGCAGCCCGAGCTCCTTGCGCCACATTTCCTGGAGCGCTTCCGCAACGGCGCGATGGGTGTCCGAGGAGTTGAACAGGATTTCCAGGGCCGGCAGGCCCGCGCCGCCCGGGTGCCCCGCCTCGGCCAACAGGCGCCTGGCCTCGACCAGGTTGCGGCCCTCCGTCTGCGGGGGGACGTAGCCGGCGATTCCTGTCGGCGTGAAGCTGGTGGCGGGCTTCTGGCCGCCCTGCAGGATGCTGGCAATGATGGCGGGACGGTCCACGGACAGGCTGAGTGCGCGCCGGACGCGGGCATCGGCGAGCGCCGGCAGACGGGTGTTGAGGCGGAAGAAGTAGGTGCCCAGCAGCGGGTCCGTGCGGAGCCTGCCTGGATGCAGGCGCTGGTACACGGGGCCCTTGCCCGCGGGCAGGGCGTCGGTCAGGTGCAGCTGGCCCGCACGGAAGGCGCGTTCCTCGGTGTCCACGCTGAGGGGGTAGAAGTGGATTTCGCGGAGGCGCACGCGCGCCGCATCCCAGTAATTCGCCGATTTCCGCACGACGATGCGGTGGTTCACGCTCCACTCGGCCAGGGTGAAGGGGCCGTTGCACACCATGGTCTCGGGGCGGGCCCAGGCGTTGCCCCGCTGCTCCACGGGGCCGAGCCTGGCGATGCTCGGAAGGTGCACCGGGAACCACACCGGCTGGGCGAGCATGGCGAGGAAGGAGGCCCGGGGCTCGCGCAGCGTGAGGCGCAGGGTGTGCGCATCCGGCGCCTCCACTCCCACCGTGGAAAAATCACGCGTCTCGCCCCTGTGGTAGGCCTCGGCGCCGCGAAGGACGTAGAGGGCGGGTGCACCCTTGGCGCCCAGCGCGGGGGACAGGACGCGCCTGAAGGAGGCCGCGAAGTCGGCCGAGCCGAGCGGGCTGCCGTCGGACCAGCGGGCGTCCCTGCGTAGGTGAAAAGTGAATACGCGACCGTCGTCCGAGCAGTCCCAGCGCTCCGCCACGCCGGGCACGGGGTGCAGGTCGACCGGGTCCTCGGCCACCAGCCCCTCGAAGAGGGCCGAGAGCACGTGGTAATCGCTGGCCACGGCGGCGAAGTGAGGGTCCAGGTCCTCGAGCTCGTGACCGATGCCGCGGTGCAGCACCTGTTCGCGTGCGCCGCGCGCCGCCAGGGTTTCGCGCTTCAGGCAGGACTGCAGCAGGCCGGCGACCAGCACGAGCAGCGCGCAGGTGGATGCCAGCAGGGTGGGGCGCAGGGTCTTGCCTGGGAGGGGGCTCATGGGTGGGCCGCTGTCAGGCCTTCTCGATGAGGGCCACGGCGTGCGCCGCGATGGCGACGCCCTTGCCGATCTCGCCGACGCCCTCGTTGGTGGTGGCCTTGATGCCGATCTGTTCGGGGGCCAGTCCGGCGGAGGCGGCGATGGCGGCCTTCATCTCCGCGATGCGCGGGTAGATCTTGGGTTTCTCGGCGATGAGCGAGGAGTCGATGTTGACGATGGACCAGCCGCGCTGGCGCAGCTCGCCGACCACGCGTTGCAGGAGGAGCTGCGAATCGATGTTGCGGTAGGCCGGGTCTGTGTTGGGAAAGAAGTGGCCGATGTCCTGCAGGCCTGCGGCGCCGAGCAACGCGTCGCAGATGGCGTGCGTGAGGGCGTCGGCGTCGCTGTGTCCCTCGAGCCCGTAGTCAACGGGGAACTCGACACCGCCGAGCACCATGCGGCGGTTGGGGACGATGCGGTGGATGTCGTAGCCGTGGCCGATGCGGAGCATGGCACACGATTGCAGGGAGCGAGGGCGGATGGCTACGAAAAAGCGGGCTCAGGCCTGCGCTTCCTGCGCGGAGAGGAGGTACTCGAAGAGCGGCAGGTCGGCCGGGGTGGTGAGCTTCGGGTTCGCGTGGAAATTCTCGAGGAGGGCGACGGGCTCGCCCAGCAGTTCGACGGCGGCGGCATCGTCAGTCACGCGGGCCTTCTTGCGAACGACTTTCGAATAGGCCTTGGCGATGAGGGCGGCGGAGAAGACCTGGGGTGTCTCCATTGCCCAGAGCTTGGAGCGCTCGAGGGTCTTCAGTTTGCCGTCGCCGCGGTGCTCCTTGATGGTGTCGGTGACCGGGTGGGCCAGCACGACGGCCTGCTCGCGGCGCACTATCTTGAGGAGTGCGACGAGTTGCTCGGATTGCACAAAGGGGCGGGCGCAGTCGTGGATGAAGACGTACTCGATGCCGGGGGGCAGGGCCTCGAGGGCGAGTGCGACGGAGTCCTGGCGCTCCGCACCGCCCTTGACGTAGTAGGCGGGGGTGGGGGCGTAGCACATCAGCTCGTGGAGCTGGGGCTGGTCGCGGTAAACGATGACGTAGTAGTCGGCGACCCCGCTTTTCTGGAAGGCCGCCACCGAGTGGGCGAAGACCGGGCGGCCGCCGAGCGGGGCCAGCAATTTGTCCGGTACGGTTCCCTGCATGCGTTTACCTGAACCTGCTGCGAGAAGGATTGCGGCGGTGCGACTCATTTGAATGGGGATCTGCGTCGAACTGAGGCAGATGATTGACGATCATTGGGGTCCGACTTTCCGGCACCCTAGCCAAAACTCACGGATTTGCGAGCTCGGAGAGGATTGCCTGTGCGGCGGCCACCGGATCCGGGGCCTTGAAAATGGGGCGGCCGACCACGATGTAGCTTGCCCCGGCGCGCGCGGCCTCGCCGGGCGTCATGACGCGCGTCTGGTCGTCGAGGCTGGCCTCGCGCGGGCGGATGCCGGGCGTGACGAGGCGGACATCGGCGGGCAGCTGGGAGCGCAGCAGCGTGATCTCGTGGGGCGAGCAGACCAGGCCGCGCAGGCCGGCCTTCGTGGCGAGGTTTCCGAGGCGCGCCACCTGTTCGGCGGGGCTCACGGAGACGCCGACCTCGCGCAGGTCTTCGTCGCCCATGGAGGTGAGCACGGTGACGCCGAGGAGGAGCAGGTTGGGGGCGTGCTGGGCCTGGGCCTTCACGGCCCATTCCATCATCTCGCGGCCGCCGCCGGTGTGCAGCGTGAGCATGCCGATGGGCAGCTTGGAGGCGGACTCGACGGCCTTCGCGACGGTGTTGGGGATGTCGTGGAGCTTGAGATCGAGGAAGACATTGAAGCCCATGTCGGCGACCTCGCGCACGCAGTCGGGGCCGCAGGCGGTGTACATTTCAAGGCCGACCTTCACCCAGCGCACGGTGCCGGAGAGGCGTTTGAGCGTCGGGGCGATGGTGCGCGGGGACTGGGCGTCGAGTACGAGGATGAGGTCGCAGGACATGGCGGTGAGAAAATGGGTTTCGGGGAACAGAGCATGAAAGCGGACGCAAAAGCCACTGGAAAAACGGCGCGGCTGCCTGCATTGATGTTGCCCGTCGTGAACACCCTTTCCGTTTTCGCCCCCGCCAAGATCAACCTGCTGCTCGCCATCACCGGGCGCAGGCCGGACGGCTTCCATAACCTGGTCTCGCTGGTGGCCCCGCTGGGCTTTGGCGACCAGCTCAGCTTCGAACCCGCCGGGGCGGGCGAGGGCTTCAGCCTGCATTGCGAAGAGCCGGGGGTGCCGCTCGATGCGAGCAACCTGATCCTGCGTGCGGCGGCGCTCCATGCGGAGGCCTCAGGGCAGGTGCTGGGCGGGCGTTTTGTGTTGGAGAAACGCATCCCGATGGGTGGCGGGCTGGGCGGCGGCAGCAGCGATGCCAGCGCGGCGTTGCTCCTGCTCGACCAGGCGTCGGAACGGCCGCTGGGGGCAGGGCGGCTCGATGAACTTGCGAGCCGCATCGGGTCGGATTGCCCGCTGTT
>JAHFTI010000418.1 GCA_023265535.1 Opitutaceae bacterium | reverse complement strand
ATGCAGTCCGAAAAGATGATGAAGGCCTCGGCCGTCGCCCTGAGAACCCAGGATGAAGTCATCGGAACGCTCCTCAACATAAGGGTATAAACGATTTTTTCTGTGTGTGTGTGTGACAAGGCCCCGCCGTGCAGCGGGGCCTTGTTTTTTTTGCCCCCTGGGCTTTCCCAACCGGGCGCAGCCCTTTCCTCCTAGTGGCGAGTGGGTTTGACCCCGCCCGAAATGCGGTTTCTTGTCCCCATCCCCCCTTTCGTTCTTCATGTCCGCCCATCCTTTCCTCGATTCCTCGTTTCAAATCCGCTGGTCCCGCCTGACCGCCAGTCACGTCGGGCCCGACATCAGGAAAGCCCTCAGGGAGGCCCAGGCCACCATCGACCGCATCGCCTCGCACGAGCTCAGCGGCCTGACCTTTGAGAACACCTTCCACGCGCTGGAGCATTCCACCGAGGCCCTCGGCGCCGCCTGGGGCAAGCTGAGCCACCTCCAGTCCGTGGCCGACACGCCCGAACTGCGTGACGCCTACAACAAGGTGCTCCCGGAGGTGACCGCCTTTTACTCCCGCATCCCGCTCAATGGAGCCCTCTGGGAGCGCCTGAAGGCCTTCGCCGACTCCGAGGCCGCCAAGGCCCTCGTGGGAATCGAGAAGCGTTTCATGGAGGAAACGGTGGCCGACTTCCGCCAATCCGGCGCCGACCTGCCCCCCGACAAGAAGCACCGCCTGGAGGCCGTGCAGTCCGAACTCGCCCAGGTCACGCAGAAATACTCCGAGAACGTCCTGGATGCCACCAATGCCTGGCAGCTCATCATCGAAGACGAGAGCCTGCTCGCGGGCATTCCGGAGCGGGCCCGCAACGCCGCCCGCAAGAATGCCGAGAAGAAGGGCTATGGCAGCGAGACCAAGCCCGCCTGGCGTTTCACGCTGCAGGGGCCGTCCCTGGAACCGGTCATGACCTATGGCGAGAACGAATGGCTGCGCCGCCAATTCTGGCTGGCCTCCATCGGCATCGGCAGCCTGGAGCCCTACGACAACAGCGCCCTGGTGAAGCGTATCCTGGCCCTGCGCCACGAGAAGGCCCAGCTCCTCGGCTTCGCCAATTTCGCCGATTTCACCACGCGCCGCCGCATGGCCAAGTCGGGCGAACACGCGCTTTCCTTCATCGAGGACATCGAGAAGCGCGCCCGCGGCGCCTTCATGGACGAGTGCCATGCACTGGAGAAGTTCAAGGCCGCGCACGTCGGTGGCGAGGCCGCGCCGCTCAAGGCCTGGGAGCTCAGCTTCTGGTCCGAGCGCCTGCGCAAGGAGGAGCACGACTTCGACGAGGAGCTGCTTCGTCCCTACTTCGCCATGGACAAGGTCATCGCCGGGCTCTTCGAGCTCTGCCGCCGCGTCTTCGGCATTCAGGTGAAGGAGCTGCCCGCGGGGGCTGTCGAGGTCTGGCACCCCGAGGTGAAGTTCTATGAGATGCATGATGAGGCCGGCCGCCACATCGGTTCCTTCTACGCCGACTGGTATCCGCGCGAATCGAAGCGCGGCGGTGCCTGGATGAATTACCTGATCACGGGCGGTCCGCGCGCCGATGGCGGGCGTGATCCGCATCTCGGCCTGATCTGCGGCAACATGACGCATCCCGTGGATGGCCATCCCGCCCTGCTCACCCATCGCGAGGTGGAGACGGTGTTCCATGAGTTCGGCCACCTGCTGCACCACCTCCTGGGAGAGGTTTCCATCAAGTCGATGAACGGTGTCAACGTGGCCTGGGACTTCGTCGAGCTGCCCTCGCAGATCATGGAGAACTGGTGCTGGGAGCGCGAGAGCCTCGATCTCTTCGCCCGCCACCATGAGACGAATGCCACGCTCCCCGAGGAGCTCTTTGCCCGTCTCAAGGATGCCAAGAATTTCCGCTCCGGCTGCGCCACCATGCGCCAAGTGCAGTTCGCCAAGATGGACCTGCTCCTGCACGTCAGGACCGAGTCGCTCCTCAAGTCCGACCTCGAGAGTGCGATCCGTGCCGCGATCGCCGACACGATGGTGCCGACCGAGCCCCCGGCCCGGCCGATCATGAAGCGCTTCAACCACATTTTTGGCGATCCCACCGGCTATGCGGCCGGCTACTACTCCTACAAGTGGGCCGAGGTGCTCGATGCCGATGCCTTCACCCGTTTCCACAAGGAGGGGCTTTTCAACCGCACGGTGGGAGCCCAGTTCGTCGAGCACATCCTCAGCAAGGGCAACTCGGAGGACCCCGCGGAGCTGTTCAGGCGCTTCATGGGCCGCGATCCCGAGATCTCCGCCCTGCTGGAGCGCGCCGGCCTGGCCGTGGCCTCGTAGGCGCTCTAACCTGCGAATGGATTTGGAAAGGCCATCGTGAGGGTCTTGTCTCATGCAGGAGGCAGCCCCTTGCATCCCCAAGCCCCGCCGCTGCCCTTACCCCGTCCCGCGCATGAAGACGTCCTCCCTGGTCACCGCCCTGCTAGTCTCCCTGCATTGCCTGGCCCCTGTCGCCTGTGCCGCGACCGACGAGACTGCAGGCTGGTTTGAATGGCCCTACGCCGAGCCGGCGGCGGGCAGCGCACTCGACTCTAGTCCGCTCAATCACAAGCCCGCAGGCGTGTTCGGTCGTGTCGAGGCGCGCGACGGCCATTTCTTCACTGCCGACGGGCAACGCCTCCGTTTCTGGGGCTGCAATATCAGCAGCGAGGCGAATTTTCCCGATGAGGCCTCAGCCAGGCGCCTTGCCAAACGCCTCGCTCAGGGCGGCGTCAACATCGCCCGCCTCCACCATCTGGACAATCCCTGGTCCGTCGACTCGGCGGGCAGCCTTTGGACCCCGGGGCAGCCCGGGCGCACGCAGATCGACCCTGCGCAGCTCGATCGCCTCCATCGTCTCGTGGCCGCCCTGAAGGCCGAGGGCATCTATAGCAATGTGAACCTGAAGGTGTCGCGCACGCTGGGCGTGGCGGACGGTTATCCCGCCAGCATTGCGGAGTGTCCGCCCTTTCAGAAACGCGTGGATTACTTCTCCGCCCGCATGGTGGAGCAGCAGAAGGAGTTCGCGCGGCAACTGCTGTCCGTCAAGAACCCCTACACCGGGCTGAGCCTGGCCGAGGATCCCGCCGTCGCGATGGTGGAAATCAACAACGAGAATTCGCTGCTCGGGCTGCGCTCGCGCGACGTGGGCAGCGGCCTGGACTTGTTGCCCGAACCCTTCCGCGGCGAGCTTGAGGCACTCTGGAGCAAATGGCTGCGCGCCCGCTACGCCGATGGGGCGGCGTTGTGTGACGCCTGGCAGACGGGCGCCACTCCAGCAGGGCTGCAGGTCATCACCGCCGCCTCTGCCTGGCACCCGGAGGCCCAGCCCGGCAACGAGCTGACCCTCTCCGCCTCGCCGGATCGCCGTTCCCTGCACCTGACCCTGACCAGGAGCGACACCATCCGTTGGCGCTCGGCGGTGTACCTGGACCAGCTGCAGCTCCGGGAAGGGGAGACCTACACCCTCAGTTTCCGGGCGCGCGCCGACCGCCCGCGCCAGCTGCAGGTGAGCGTGGCCCGCGACGAGGCTTCCTGGCGCACCGACAAGTGGCGCACACGGGGTCTCAATTCCACCTTCAAGCTCGGGACCGAATGGAGCGAGCATCGCCTCGTCTTCAACGCCCATTCCGTCGTCGACCTTCCTTCGCGGCTCAGTTTCCAGGCAGGCCACGCCCTCGGGGAGGTCTGGATCGAGGACCTCGCACTCGTGAGCGGCTCGGCGAGCGCTGGCTACCGTGCCGAACAGGATCCCTGGAAGGCCCAGGCTCGCGTGCCCGTGGATGCCACGCCCGCGCAATGGAGGGATTGGCTGCAGTTCCTCTCGGACACCGAGGTGGCCTACGTCGCGGCCCTGCGCAGCTGCCTGCGCGACGAGTTGGGCGTGAAGGCCCCGATCGTCTGCTCGCAGGCCAATTACGGCGGCATCAGTGGCCTGGCGCGCGAGCGCAGTTCCGATTTCATCGATTCCCATTCCTATTGGCAGCATCCGGACTTTGGCGGCCCCACGGCCTCCTGGAACAACCGTTACTGGACGATCCTCAACACCCCGCAACTCTCGGAATTCAAGGCTCGCTGGTTCGGCGAAATCGGTGGCATCGCTCAGCTGCGCGTGAAGGGAAAACCCTTCACGGTCACCGAGCTGGACCAGCCCGCCCCCCACGAATACGCGTGCTAGTTGTATCCGGAGTTCGCCACGATCGCCGGCTTGCAGGACTGGGATGCGCTCTTCCCCTTCGACGCTGTCAATTTCGCGCAGGAAAAGGATCCGGGCTCACTCGGCACCTATTTTGACCAGGGGCATCATCCCGCCAAGTGGGGGCAGGCTCCCTTT
>JAHFTI010000417.1 GCA_023265535.1 Opitutaceae bacterium | reverse complement strand
CGGTCGTGGAGAGCACGGTGATCTTGGTGCGCTCGGCGGCCAGGGCGGCGAGGCAGAGGGTGGTGAGCAGCAGGGCCCCTTGGAGGAGGCGGCGTGGGAGAAGATGCATGATTGGGCTGGAGGATAATCGTCCCGGCTGATTTGTGAATCGCGGAGAGTCGATTGTCTGTGCAATGTAACGCTGATCCCATCCATGGCAGTTAATCATTTCGATCTTATTGTCCTCGGTTCCGGACCCGCCGGCGAACGCGGTGCGGCCTATGCGGCTGCGCTCGGGCGCAAGGTGGCGCTGGTGGAGCGCGAGGCGGTGTTGGGCGGGACGGTGGCGAACCTGGGAACATTGCCCAGCAAGACCTTGCGCGAGGCGGCGGTGCACCTGGCGGGTTTCCGGCAGCGTGGCATCCAAGGGGTCACGCTCTCGATCCAGGACCAGATGAGCACGCCCGACCTCCTTTACCGGGAGCGCCTGGTGCGGCAGCTGGAGCAGGCCCGCATCCGGGCGGTCATCGACCAGAACAAGATCGACGTGTACCATGGCGAGGCGGTCTTCGTGGACACGCGCACGGTGCGTGTGCGCAGTGCGGGCGGGGCGGCGCAGGACGAGCTCCTGAGCGCCGACAAGATCCTGATCGCGACGGGTTCGCGCCCCTGGCGCTCGCCGCAATTCCAGGTCGAGGACCCGGCGGTCCTGGATTCGGAGACGATCCTGGGGCTGGCGCAGATTCCGAAGCAGCTGGTGGTGGTGGGCGGCGGTGTGATCGGCACCGAGTACGCCTCGATCTTTGCGGCCTTTGGCGTGCAGGTGACCCTGGTCGAGGAGGGTGAAAGCCTGATGCCCTTCCTGGACCGTGAGCTTTCGGCGGCGCTGCTGGGCTGCCTGCGGGCGCAGGGCATCGATGTGCGCCTGGGAGAGGTGGTCAAGGGCGTCCAGCGCGGGCAGCCGCTCAGGCTGGAGCTGGCGAAGGGCGGCGAGTTGGGCGCCGAGGTGCTGCTGGTGTGCACGGGGCGCGTGGGCAACAGTGCCTCGCTGGGACTTTCGGCGGCGGGCCTGGAGACGGATGCGCGCGGCTTCATCTCGGTGAACGAGCATGGCGAGACGCATGTGTCGGGTGTGTATGCGGCGGGCGACGTGCGCGGCTTCCCGGCGCTGGCCTCGGCGGCGCGCGAGCAGGCGGTGGCGGCGATGCGGCATGCCTTTGGCGGCGACGCGGGGGGCGGCGGCTCGGGCATTCCGCTCTACGGCATCTACACCATCCCGGAGTGCTCGATGGCGGGCGAGACGGAGGAGGGCCTGCGGTCCAAGGGCGTCCCCTTCATCTCCGGCATCGCACATTACCCGGCCAACACGCGCGGGCAGATCCTGGGTGCGCGCATCGGTTTCGTGAAGCTGCTCTTCCACCGCGAGACGCAGCTGCTGCTGGGCGTGCACATCATCGGTGAGATGGCGACGGAGCTGGTGCACATCGGCACGACGGCGATGCAGGCGCGCGCGAAGGCGAAGTTCTTCACCGAGGGCAGCTACAATTATCCGACGCTGGGCGAGCTGTACAAGGCGGCCACGCTGGACGCGCTTGGGAAGCTCAAGCCGGCCAAGTCGCCGGGCAGGCTGCTCGGGCCGCGCTGAGCGGCGCACACCATGCCCGAGATCCTGCTGAGCACGCTCAACGCGAAATACATCCACGCCTCCTTCGGGCTGCGCTGCCTGCGCGCCAACCTGGGGGAGCTGCGGGAGCGGTCGGCGATCCTGGAATTCAACATCGGGCAGCGCCCGCTGGAGATCGCGGAGCGCATCCTGGCGGAGCGGCCGCGCATCGTGGGGCTGGGCGTGTACATCTGGAACGTGCAGCCGACGCTGGAGCTGGTCGTAGTGCTGAAACGGATACAGCCGGGGCTGGTGGTGGTGCTGGGCGGGCCCGAGGTCAGCCATGAGACGGAGGCGCAGGAGATCACGCGCTGGGCGGACCACGTGGTGTGCGGCGAGGGCGAGGACGTCTTCAGGCTGCTGTGCGGGCGTGTGCTGGCGGGGGAGGCGGGGATTCCGCGGGTGATCGCCGCCCCGCTTCCGGCGCTGCCGCTGCTGAGGTCGCCCTACGGCGAGTACGACGCCGAGGACATAGCGAACCGCCTGGTGTACGTGGAGGCCTCGCGCGGGTGCCCCTTCTCCTGCGAGTTCTGCCTGTCGTCGGCGGACATCCCGGTGCGGGCCTTCCCGCTGGAGCCCTTCCTGGGGGAGATGGGGAGGCTGCTGGAGCGCGGGCTGCTGCACTTCAAGTTCGTGGACCGGACCTTCAACCTGCACCTGCCGACGAGCCGGCGCATCCTGGAGTTCTTCCTGGAGCGGCTCAGGCCTGGGCTGTTCCTGCACTTCGAGATGGTGCCGGACAGGCTGCCGCCCGAGCTGCGAGGGCTGCTCGCCCGCTTCCCGCCGGGGACGCTGCAGCTCGAGGTGGGTATCCAGACTTTTGATACGGAGGTGGCCGCGCTGATCAGCCGGCGGCAGGACTACGCGCGCATGGAGGACAACATGCGCTTCCTGCGCGAGCACACGTCGGCGCACGTGCACGCGGACCTGATCGCGGGGCTGCCGGGCGAGGACGAGGAGGGCTTCGGGCGCGGCTTCGACCGGCTGCTGGCGATGGGTCCGCAGGAGATCCAGGTGGGCATCCTCAAGCGCCTGCGCGGCACGCCGATCGGGCGGCACGACGCCGAGTGGGGCATGGTGTACTCGCCGCTGCCGCCCTATGAGATTTTGCGCACGCGGAAGGTGCCCTTCGAGGCGATGCAGCGCCTGAGGCGTTTTGCGCGCATGTGGGACCTGGTGGGCAACAGCGGCAACTTCACGCGCAGCGTGCGGCTGCTCTGGGAGGGGGCGGCGTCCCCCTTCGCGGAGTTCACGGCCTTCAGCGAGTGGTACCACGCGCGGGAGGGGCGGCACCATGCGATCGCGCTGGTGCGCACCATGGAGCGCGTATTCGAATACCTGACACAGGTGCGCGGGGTGGACGGCGTGCGCGCCGCCACTGCGCTCTGGGAGGACTACCAGCAGGGTGGGCGCGTGGAGCTGCCGCCATTCCTGAGGCCCTACCTGCCTGACGCGAAGCCTGCGCGGCACTCGATGCCGGGGCGGCGCGGGGGCGGGGGCGGGGACGGTGAGGGCGGGAGCGGGGCCGGGGGGAAGGTCCCTGCCACGACGAAGCGGCAGGGGCGCCACGGGGCCGGGGGTGGCGTTTAGTCGCCAATCGGCTGGCGCTTAGCTCCCCCACAAACTGTCATGGGTAAAAGGTAAAGCGTGACCCCTTCCCTCAGGGCTTCGGTTCGAGCGGCTCGCCCTTGTCGAAGACGATCCTCCATTTGCCGTCCGGTTCGAGGCGCCAGATTGAAGTGAAGGTCCTGATCTTTTTGCCCTCCCTGTCAAAGACGGGGCCGTGGCTGATGGCGAGGTTGCCCGCCGCCAACACCTCCACGACCTCGGGTTTCCAGGAGAAGGGGGCGTCCTTTTCCGTGAAGAGCGAGGTCCAGGCGCGGACGACCTCCTGCCTGCCGTGAAGCAGTCCCTTCGAACCGAAAAACACGGCGTCCTCGGCGATGAAGGCCGAGAAGTCGGACAGCTTCCGCTCCGCCATGCTGCGGGCGAAGGCCGTCTCGGTCGCGGTGACCTGCTCCCTCAGGACGGCGAGGTCGGGCACCGCCGCCCAGGAGGACACGGAGAGGATCACGAGCAGGAGGAGGCTGGGGAGGAGTTTCATGGGTGAGGGGTAAAAGGTAAAACGTGACCCCTTCCCAGAGGGGAGGGGGGATGCGACTTATTTCAGGCCCAGCTGGCGGGCGATGAAGGCGGAGATGATGTCCCACTGTTCCTGGGGGTACTCGTGGGCGGTGCTCAGGGAGAGCGCGAGTTCCTTGGGGGCGGTGATGACGTTGTAGGCGGCGTAGCAGGAGGTGGGCGGGCAGACGTCGTCGTTGTAGCCCCAGTTGTAGAAGCCGGGGGCCTTGATGCGGCGGGCGAAGTTGACGCCGTCGTAGTAGGCGGTGGTGGCGACCTTGGCCGGGTTGGGGTTGGCGACCGGGGTGCCGTCCCAGTTGCGGAAGGGGTGGGGCCAGCCGCCGGCGCGGCCGTGCAGGGGGCCGGTGAGGTCGCAGCCCGCGGGGTGGGTGACGCTGAGGGCGGTCACGCGCGGGTCGAGGCCGGCGGTGACAAGGGAGAGCTGGCCGCCCTGGCTGGCGCCGGCGACCATGAGGTTCCTGCCGTACCAGGCGGGGTGGCTGGTGAGCACGTCGTTGGCGCGCAGGCAGCCGAGATAGACGCGGCGGTAGAAGAAGGTGTCCTTGTTATCGAGGTTGAAGTTCCAGTAGCTGCCGAGGGAGCCGG
>JAHFTI010000032.1 GCA_023265535.1 Opitutaceae bacterium | reverse complement strand
TCATCACAATAGCTGGCCGTGGCTCTCTCTATATATACTGGGGCACGGACACACAAGCCGCTTCCCCGGTGCTCGCCACCTACGAAGCGCACCCTCCCTACAAGAACCGCGCGCGCATCGAGGCCCGCAACTTCCTGCTCGGTCGCGAGCGCACCTCCGCCCCAAACTGGGTAGTGCATCTGCGCCGTGCTCCTTCCACCAAGCTGGTCACCGGATCCGCTGCCACCTTGGATGATGACAACCAGGCGAACGTCGTCGCTTTTGGTGACGAGATCTTCACCTCGCCCGTCTGCCTCGGCCTCCCGACTACCCGGTTCGACATTCCATCCTGGCAGGCCCAGGCGGACGCGATCAATACAGCCGCCCAGCGCGCCCTCTTTGCGGTATCCCCTTGCCTCACGTCTCAGGTCTCAGTCGGCTCGCTCCTGGAGCAGCTGTGGGGCCTTCCCGGCCTGTTCCCGAGGCTCAATGCTGACCGGAAGATCGAGCTCAAGCGCTGGATCCCGCCTGTTGACACGTCCGGGCTCCCCATCATCACGGCCATCGACCTCTGCGATGAGCCGGACTTCGACTCCTCATCCATCGAGGATTTGCCAACCGACTACACGTGCGATTTCACAGACCGCGATCGCCTTTTCAAAGACACCCCGATCAAGGTTCCAGATCTCGCTGGCCTCGCCGCCGAAGAGATGAGCGGCCGCATCCTGGTGAACCGTCGCGTCGAAAACATCAGCTCCCCGGAGGTAGTCAGGCGCGCGCAGGCCAAGAGCCGAGTCCAGGAGTACCAGCGCATCCGCCGCGGAGGGTCTCTTGATGGAAAATGCCGCGTCATGCGGAAAAAGGGATTGACTATCAATCCCGGCGACTACTTCTTCATCGATGAGGACCCCATCCCCGATGGTTCCGCGTCTCTCGTTCTGGTCCGGTGTCTGAACCAGACCTTTGGTCCGTCCGGTCCTGTCGATCTGACGTTCCAGAGTGAGCCCAACGCAGCCCCCATCCCCTACACACTGCCGTCGACTTCCACGATCCCCGGCATCCCCGAACCGCTTCAGCCTGCCTTTTGGTGTCGCCCCATCAGCCTGCGTCCGAGCTCCGGGGATGAGCCGTGCATCACAGCCCTCATCGCCCGGCCCTCCAACCAGATCATCGGCGTCGACGTGCTCTACGATACCAATGTGTCGACCGGCACCTTCCCGACCCTCGGAACGATCAGCGGCTTCGCACAGCCCTGTAAGCTCGAACTCGCCGCCACCGCAGCCTCGAGTACCGTCCGGATCCGGACGCTGGTTTACCCCACTGCCTGGTCCGAGTCAGACGTCGACCGCTGGCTCCTGGCCGATGGCATTGGGGTGGGTGAAACCGAGGCAGCTGATGATCGCATGCTCGTGGTCTTGCTCAAAAAGAATGCCGCGACCGGTGAGCTCATTGCCACCAGCAGCGGAAAGTGGGTCGAGATCATGTCGATCCGGGCCATTTCAATGGTCTCGGCCGACGTCTGGGATGTCAGCGTCCTTCGTGGCCGCCTCGGTACTCAAGCGCTCGACTTCAACACGGGCAGCTTCCCGGATGACTTTTACGAGTATGAGGCGTGGGTCGTTCCCGGATCGTCCCTCGAACGCTTTTACCACACCGACTTCCTTTCCAACCTTAAGAACGGGACACAGGGCGTCTTCCGCTTCCTGCCGTTCTCCAAGTCTCAGGTCTACAACCCCGCCGATGCCTATGCCGCCGGGAAGCAGTTCTGGACGGGCTGGAACAACTACGGCTTCACTTGGCCTGTGGGTGATCTCACTCCAGCTGTCTCCGGGGTGGGCTACTCCGGCATCAGCATTTTGAACGCCAACCTCGTCAACACCCTCCCGACTCCGAGTGTTGATCCGGCGAGCCAGACCTTCTCGTCGACCTTGTCTGTGACAGTCCTTGGAGCCACCGGCGACGTCATCAGGTTCTCGACCGCGGGCGATGTCACTGGTAACAGTCAGGAGTGGCCCAAGAGCGGTGGTGTCTACACCGCCATGACCATCAGCACTACCACCGTCCTGAAGGTCAGGTCATTCAACGGTACCGCCATGAGTGACGAGCTCATCCTGAACTACACCAAGAGCGTCACCACGGCCAAGGTTGCCACTCCGGCGATCACCAACATGACGTTTGGGCCCAATTACGTCGATGTGACCTTGGGCTGTGCTACCAGCGGAGCCACAATCCAACGGCGCAGTAAGACAGTCGTCGGTGCGTGGTCGTCCTGGACTACATCAGGGACCATCCGGCTTTACAACCGGAGCTCTCTTGAGGCCTACGCTACCAAGGCCAGCGTCGACCAGTCCGACCTGCTCGAGTTTACTTGGGAGTACGACGCCGGGGTCTACAACGAGCTTTGACCCGGTCTGATGGATGCCCTGCAAGTGGCTTTCCCGGTCATTGCAGGGGTTCTTTCTGCAGGTTGCAGGGGTTCTGCAAGGCTTGGGTTTTGAGGCCTGAAATCGGCCTTTTACTCAAACCTTTGTCACTTTTTTTCAAACCTCGCGGCAATATACAGGCCTAACACTGAAAAAAGAAAGCCCCAACGTGAAACGCAGGGGCTTAACTTTTAAAACTGGCGGAGAGAGGGGGATTCGAACCCCCGGTACAGTGTTACCTGTACACCGGTTTAGCAAACCGGCCCTATCGGCCACTCAGGCACCTCTCCGTTGAAGGAGGGGTAAGAAAGGTCGCGGGGAGGGCGAGTGCAAGGCACTTTTTCGTAGCCAGGGCTTTTTTCTTCTGCGCCTTTCAGTTCCCCAGCCCCGTACCGATGCAAGTCAAGGCACCTCTTCCGGCGCCCCTTACCCCAGCGTACGCTCATGTCCGATACCCCGAAGATCCGGTCCAATCGCGTCCTAGTGATCGACGATAACCGCTCCATACACGAGGACTTCAAGAAGATCCTGTGCCCCGCCCCCACCATGGGCGACGGAGCCGGTCTTGACGCAGCGGAGGCCGCCCTCTTCGGTGATGAGAAGCCATCCAAGCCAGTCATTAAAAATGATTTCCAGCTGGATTCCGCCTTCCAGGGCCAGGACGGCCTGGCCATGATCCAGCGCGCCGCCGCCGAAGGCCAGCCCTACGCCATGGCCTTCGTCGACATCCGCATGCCCCCGGGCTGGGACGGCGTCGAGACCACCGAACGCATCTGGGAGGTCGACGACGAGATCCTCATCGTCATCTGCACCGCCTACTCCGACTACTCTTGGGACGAGATGATGGGCCGCCTCGGCAACTCCCACCGCCTGCTCATCCTCAAGAAGCCCTTCGACCCGGTCGAGGTCCTCCAACTCGCCAACTCCCTCACCGAGAAATGGCGCCTGCTCCAGGAAAACCTCCTCCACACCAGCCAGCTCGAGGCAAAGGTCGCCGCACGCACCGCCGAGCTCAAGGAGGCCCGCGATGCCGCCGAGGCCGCCAACCGCGCCAAGAGCGTCTTCCTCGCCAACATGTCGCACGAGATCCGCACGCCCATGAACGGCGTGATCGGCATGACCAATCTCCTGCTCGGCACCCAGCTCAGTTCCGAACAGCGCGACTTCGCCGAGGTCGTCCGCACCAGCGGCGAGGCCCTGATGTCCCTCATCAACGACATCCTCGACCTCTCCAAGATCGAGTCCGGCCACCTCAGCCTCGAGATCACCGACTTCGACCTGCGCGAACTGCTCGAGGACCTCGCCGAGCTGCAGGCCGTCACCGCCGGCCGCAAGGGCATCGAGCTCGTGCTCGACATGGATCCCATGCTGCCCACCGCGGTCCAGGGTGACCCGCACCGCCTGCGCCAGGTCATCGGCAACCTTCTCAGCAACGCGATCAAGTTCACCCCCAAGGGCGAAATCAACATCCACGTCACGATCGAGACCGAGGACGAGGCCCATGTGCAGTATCGCATCGAGATCAAGGATTCCGGCATCGGCATCGCCGCCGAGGTGCGCGACCTGATCTTCCATCCCTTCGTCCAGGCGGAAACCTCCACCACGCGTCGCTTCGGCGGCACCGGCCTGGGCCTCCCCATCGCACGTCACATCGTCAACATGATGGGCGGCGATCTCAGGGTCGACAGCGAGATGGGCAAGGGCTCCACCTTCTGGTTTGTCATCCCGCTGCTTCGCCAAAGCGGCGGCTCCAGCATCCGCATCGAGCCCTGCGACCTGGAGGGACACAGCGCCCTGGTCGTGGACGACAATCTCACCAACCGCCGCCTGCTCGAACACCAGCTGCAGATCTGGAAGATGGGGCACCGCTCGGTGGCGGACGCACCCTCGGCCCTTGAGCTGCTCGACAACGAGCATGATGCGGGGCGCCACTTCGATGTCGTTCTCATGGACTACCAGATGCCCGGCATCGACGGACTGATGCTCGCCCGCCAGATCCACACCGATCCGCGCTACAGCAACCTGCCGATGCTGATGCTGACCTCGCTGGGCGAGCGCCTTCCGCTCGAGGTGCAGCGTTCCGCCGGCATACGCGCCTGTCTTTTCAAGCCGATTCGCATGAAACACCTGCAGTCGGCCATCAGCGCCTGCGTGCAGGCCACCAAGGCCGATCCCGCGGCGGCCAATGGAAATGCCGGCGCTGTCGACGGTGACGACGCACGCCTGCCCATGCCCCATTTTCGCACGCTTCTCGTCGAGGACAACGCGGTCAACCTCAAGGTGGGCATGGCCATGCTCCAGCGCACCGGCTGCGAGGTCGACACCGCCCTCAATGGCGTTGAGGCCCTGAAGAAAGTTGCAATGAAGGCCTACGACCTGGTCTTCATGGACAGCATCATGCCCGAAATGGACGGCTTCGAGGCCACCCGCCAGCTTCGCCAGGGCGAGGCGATCCAGGCCTGGGGCCCGCGCCCGCGCCTGCGGGTGATTGCAATGACCGCAAGCGCCATGCAGGGCGATCGCGAGAAGTGCATCGCCTCGGGCATGGATGACTACCTCGCGAAACCCATCCGCCCCGACCACCTTCAGGCCGCCCTCATTGCAAGCGCGAAGGCGCTTGCGAAGAGCTAGGGTTTCCTTAGCGGCTCTTCTTGGCCGGCGGCACGTTCAGGCGGATCATGGGCTCGTCGGCCTTGGGCGTTGCCTGCGCAGGAGTGGCTTCATTGGTCGCCTTCTCGGTGTGGCTCAGGGGGGCGCTGGCGAAGGGCGAGTCGGCGGCCGGCTTCGCATAGCCGGAGGCCTGCGCCACGAAGGTGGAACTGCCGACCGGAATCTGGGCGAAGCCCTTTTCGAGGAGCTCGATGACCTTGAGGTCGCGTTCCTTCCAGGTGGGGCTGCCCATGACGACGACGATGACGCGGCGCTGGTCGCGCTGGGCGGTGGCGGCCAGGCAGTACATTGCGCCGGCGGTGAAGCCCGTCTTCAGGCCGTCCACCCCGGCCACCTTGCCGAGGAGATGGTTGTGGTTCACCATGTCGACGAGCTGCACCCGATTCGGGGCGCCAAAGCTGCGCTGGCGGATGGTGTACTTGAGGATGTCGGTATGCGTGACCAGATGTCGCGACAGCAGGGCGAAGTCGCGCGGGCTGGTGAGGTCGCCCTCGGCGACGTTGCGGTTGGAGGGCGGCAGGCCGTGCGGCGTGCGGAAGGTGGTGCGGGTCATGCCCAGCTCGCGGGCCTTGTCGTTCATGCGGGCCACGAAGGCGTCGACCGAGCCGGCTGCGGTGCGCGCCAGGGCGTGGGCGGCGTCATTGGCCGACTGGATCATGACGGCGTAGAGGAGCTCCTCCACCGGGAAGATCTCGCCCTCCTTGAGCCAGACCTGGGTGCCGCCCATGCGGGTGTCGGCGGCGGTGGCGGTGATCGGGGTCGAGAGGCTGAGGTTGCCCGAGGCGATGCAGTCGTGGAGCACCGCGAAGGTCATGAGCTTGGTCATGCTCGCGGGCGGGGAGACGTTGTCTGCGCTCTTCTCGAAGAGGACGCGGCCGCTGGCGGCGTCCATGACGATGGCTCCCTTGTAATTGTCGGGCTGGTCATCGCTGGCGGCGGCCTTTTTCTTGGGGGCTGCGCCGAGGGTTCCGGAGCCCAGAACCAGGGCCAGAAGGCCAATACCGAGGATCAGTGAACGCTGGAAAGTCATGCGCGCGAGAAAGCCGATTTTCGCGCGCGGTGCCAGCCGAAAGCGGCGGCGCCATTCAGGCGCCGCCCTTGTCCCCTCCGTCCCTGGGTCCCTGCTTGGCGGCGCCATTGTCCTTGTTGGACTTGATGATCACCGAAATAAGCACGCCAATGCTGATGAGGATGGCGAGGACGGAGACGAAGAGGATGATTCTCATGGGAGTGCGCCCTTACTTGTGATCAGGCTCGGCCGGTTTGGCGACGACGTTCTGGCGCAGGATGGTGCCGGCGAGGGCGTCGATCGTGCTGTTGGTGCCGCCGGAGCCGGTCACCATGACCTGCGGGGTGATCTGGACCTTGCCCTCCACGACGAGGCGCAGGAGCTCGATCTGGGCCACCTGGTCGCGACCGAGGGCGTCGACGAGCTTGCGGTAGGCCTGGGCGCGGCCTTCGCCGGTGATCATCTGGTAGTCGGCATCACCCTTGGCCTTGGCCGCCTGGGCCTGGGCGTTCTGCTGCTCGATGCGCACGCGGTACTCGGCCTGGGCGAGGTTGCGCTGCTGCTCGGCCTCCTCCTGGGCGCGGACGAACTTGGCGCGGGATTCCTCGGCCTGCTTCTGCTGGCCGTAGAGCTTCTCCTGGTTCACGGCGACCTCGCGGTCGGTCTGCGTCATGATGAGCTTCTGGCCGGCCTCGGTGGCGTCGAGGTGGATGTTGCCGACGTACACGCCGTCGCAGGTGATGCGGAACTTGGCCATCTCGGCCTTGATGCGCTGGGTGGCGATGGCCTCGATCTCGCTGCGGCGGTTGACGAACTCAAGGGCGTTCATGGTCTCGGCCACGTTGCGCATGATGGCGCGGACCGAGGGGAGGATGACCTTGGCCTCGAGGATCTCGAGCTCCTCGTCCTCCTGGTCGTCCTTGATGATGGCGTCGGGATTGCCGAGCAGGGCGACGAGGTAGGGGGCGTTGGAGGCCTCGATGGCGCAGCCGATGCGCACGTCGACGGGGAAGGAGAAGCCGTCCTTGGAGCGCACGACGACGGACCAGTCCTGGCCCTGGCCGGAGGGCGAGGCAGGGGTGGCGGGGGTGTTCGGGCGGGCGGCGGGCTTGGAGGCGGCGCTGCGGCGCACGAGGGCCTGCTGGTAGGTGTAGATGCGCTGGATCGTCTTGACCGTGATCGGCGTGTAGGCGCGTGTATTCAGATAGTAACTACCGGGGGTGATGGGCTCGGAGATGACGCCGCGGAAGCCCTTCGTGACGAGGGGCACGCCGTTGACCAGCTCGCCCTTGTCGCCGGAGTTCCACTGCCTGCCGGAGTTGCTCTTGATGACGACAACGGTGCCGGCCTCGACCTGGAGGGCGGGCATGGAGGTGACCTCATGCAGGGCGGTGTTGTAGCGGTAGGTGCCGGGGGGCAGGATCGTGGTCTGGGGGCCGCGATGGCCGCCCTTGGCGAGGAAGGTGACGGGGTTGAGCATGTCCTGGGCGCTGGTCCAGGCGGGGGCGAAGGTCTCGTTCTCGGGGAGCGGGGCGCCGTCGCGTGCCGTGACGAAGCCGACCTCGCCGGGCTGGATGGTCTTCACGCGGTCGGTGCGGATGGTGTACACGAAGGGCAGGTAGCCGAAGTGCCAGCCGGGTCCGAGGATCTCGGCCTGCGGGCCCATTTCGCCGTTGCGGGCGATGATCTGGCCGGCGGGCAGGGGGGCGCCGAACTGCTTCTGGAGAATGCCGACCTCGTCGTCGCGGATGACGACGGAGGAGCCGAGCACGAAGCCCATGAAGGCGAGGGCGCCGGAGAGCACGAGCAACGCGATGCGGGCCGCGCGGGGCACTGCGAGCGTGAAGGACGCGCCAAGGGCGACGATGGCGAGTACCGTGAATAGGAGGATCGATGCCATGGTGGTGGGGGAGGCCGTTCAGGCGGGCAGGGGGCGACGGGGTCGTCCGCTCTGGCTGCGCCTTTTGGGTTCCCGCCATTTCGGTGGGGGGGCGGGGTGGGGTCAAGACTTCCGCATTATACCCAGGCCCCGTGTTTGTAATGACATAGGTGCTGTGGCGATTGGGTTAACTTGTTAAGCCGGGCGCTTTGGACTCGAAACCGGGCGGGAAGGGCTTTGAGTGGCTGGGCTTCCATGAAACGCACTCGTGTCATCCTCCTGGTCGCCGCCTCCCTGGCGGCGCTGGTGCTGCTTGTCCTTGGACTGTGCCTGAGTTCGCCGGTCCAGACCTGGGCCGCACGAAAGGCGCTGGCGGGCCAGCCCGGCCTGAGGACGGAGCTTGCGCGTGTATCCATTTCCTGGGGACAGGCGCGCGTGGAGGGCCTGCGCCTCGAGGCCCCGGGCCTGCTGCTTACCCTGCCCGAGCTGCAGGCCAAGCTGCCCGTGATCGCCGCCGCGGGCGGACGCGTGGAGCTGGAGTCGATCGAGGCGCGCGGCTGGGTGCTCGACCTCACGCAGGGGGCGGGTGCGGCGCAGTCCGCCCCGGTGGCGGTGAAGGGCGGGGCGGCGGAGCAGGCCGCGGCGGCCTTCGCAGGCATCTTCCCGTTGCTGAAGCTTCCTGTCGACCTTTCGGTGGGCCTCGTCAACCTTGAGGGCGAGGTCATCAGCGCGGGTGCGCAGCCCGGCCAGCGTGTGCGCTCGCAGGTGTGGATCACGGGCGGCGGCCTCGGCGCGGGGCGCGAGGGCAAGCTGAGCGTGCGCCTTGCCGCGGACTCGGGGGCCGGTGCCCCGGTGAGCGAGATGAAACTCAATGCCGTGCTGCAGCTGGGCATGGACACCCCGCGCACGATTTCCTCCGTGGCCTGCGAGGTTCAGGTGGAGGCCTCCGGCCCGCAGTTTCCCAGCGGCGCGCACCTGCTTCTTTCCTCGCGCGCACAGAAGTCCGGCGTGGGCGAGACCTACGAACTGGTGGTGCATCGCGACAAGGAGCAACTGCTCTCCGTGAAGGCCGCCCTGCCCGCGGGGGGCGGCAAGCTCGAGGGGACCTGGACGGTGAGGACCAGCGATGGCGACCTCGCCCCCTTCTCGCTGGGGCGGGTGCTGCCCCTGTTCGAGGTCTCGGGCACCGGGGCCTTCTCGGTGCTCCTGCCCGGAGGCGACCTGCAGCTGTCGGGCGAACTTTCCACGCGTGCGGACCGCCTGAGCGTCGTCGATGCGCGCCTGGCCGCGCTCGGGGCCACCGAATTGCGCTCCAGCTTCGACGTGGTGAGCGCCGCCAGCTACCTGCGTATCCGCAAGCTCCAGGCCAGCGTGGCCTCCTGCTCGGTCCCGGTGGCGGAGATCGAGGCGCTGCAGGGTTTCGAGTTCGAATACGCGGGCGCCCAGCTCAAGGTCTCCGATCCCTCGCGGCAATTGCTGCGCGTGCAGCTCAAGGCCCTGCCGCTGGCGTGGCTGTCGCCGTTTGTGCCGGACCTGGCGCTCAAGGGCAGGGAGCTCAGCGGCGAATGGACGCTCGCGGCGCATGCGGGCGGCTTCAGCCTGCTGACCTCGCGTGAGCTGAAGGCCGGCTCCCTCTCGGTGAGCCAGGGCGGGGCGGTGCTCGTGGAGGGGCTCGACCTGACGGCAAGCTTCCGCGCCGACTACACGCCCGAGGGCTGGCAGCTGGACCTCTCGACCCTGAGGCTCCTTTCGGGCAGGCAGGCCCTCGCGGAACTCCAGCTCAAGGCGGGGCAGCGCAAGGGCGAGGGGCAGCCGGTCATCCTGCAGGGGGGCGGCAAAGGGGAGCTGGCGGCGCTCGCGCGGCAGCCCGTGGGGCGGGCCATAGCCGCCCTCGAGAAGGGACAGGTCTCGATGGAATTTCAGGGCAGCCTGGCGAAGGCCTCGGACCTGCACCTCAAGCTCAATTGCAGCGGACTCAGCGCGGGGGGCCAGGCCCTGCCCAAGCTGGGACTGGAGTTGCGTGCCTCGCTGAGCGCCGAGGGGGTGCTCACCTGCACCGCACCGCTTCAGATCGACAACGAGGCCCAGGGGCGCATCTCCGACCTTTCGCTCGAAGGCACCCTCGAGACCGGCGGTGTGCCGCTGAAGGTCGATGCCAAGCTGCTCGGGCGGGTGCTCGTCGTTGAGGATTTGCAGGCCTTCGCCGCAGCGTTCCATGCGCCCGACGCGGCGCCCGTCACCCGCGGGGCAGCGGGCGGGGCCGGCCCCTCCAAGGCCGAGCCGCAGCCTGCGCCCGTGCCGGACACCCGGGCGGCCTGGGCGGGAATCGAGGGAACCCTGCAGCTGGCCGTGGGACGACTTGTGCTCAACGCCAACAGCGAGCTGCAGGAGCTGCGGACACGGCTTCTCATCAGCGAGGGTGAGCTGCGCATCGAGCAGCTGCGTGCGCGCGGGGACACTGGCACGACCCTTTCCTTCGACGGCACGCTGCACTTTGAGCGCGGCGAGACGCCCTACGGCCTGGATGCGCACCTCAGGGCCAATGCCTTCGACGTGTCGGGCTTCACCAGTGCGAAGGACGCCTACAGCCCCACGCTGAACGCCAAGTTCGACATCAACAGCAGGCTGGCCGGCCGAGGCGCCACGCTGCCCGACCTGTTCCAGCGCAGCACGGGCACCTTCGACCTGCTCAGCAAGGGCGGCAAGTTCCGACTCCTGCGCAGCGACATCACCGAGTTCCTGCAGGGCAAGTCTGGCCTTGGCAGCCTCTTCATGGGCAGCCTGGGCTCGCTGCTTTCCTCCAAGAACGCCGACAAGGAGGGCGAGGGCAGGGGCGGGGCCAGGCTCGACGAGTATGCGAGCATGGCGGTGGAGCTGGCCGACTACTTTGCCGAGATTCCCTTCGACCAGTTCAGCGTGGTGCTCGTGCGCGACGACAAGCTCAACATCCAGCTCCAGGACCTCGCGCTGATCTCCCCCATGGTGCGCCTGACCGGCACGGGGGGCATGACCCACGCACCGCACAAGGCCTTTTCCGAGCAGCCCATGGAGATCCAGCTGCAGCTGGCCACGCGCGGCCGCATGGCGGAGATCTTCGGCAAGGCGGGGCTGCTCAGGGAGGACAAGGACAACCTGGGTTACCAGCCGCTCAACCGCCTGATCCAGGTGCGCGGCACGCTCGGACGGCCGGACAGCTCGGAGTTCAGGGAGCTGCTGCGCAAGGTGGCCCTGCAGAAGGCCGACGCCTTCCTGGACCGCATCATCGGCACGGGCCGCTGAGCGCGGGTCGTATCCTGATCCCTACCACCCCTGCGCGCGGCTGCGCCGTGCTGCGGCCCTGGTGCGAGCCATTGCCGGGGGGGCGCGCTCAGCGCAGGCGGGCGAGGAACCATAGGCCCACGCCGCACATGCCGATGTTCGGTATCCACGCAGCCATTACAGGGCTCAGCACCTCCTTGGTGGCGAGCGAGCCGCCGAGCTGGGCAAAGAGGTAGTAGAGTGCGAAGAGGCCGATGGATTTCGAGATGCCGACCGCGGGGTTCACGCGCACGCCGGTCACGGCGAAGGGGATGGCCAGGCCGATGATGATGAGCGGGGCGAGGGTGTCGGCGATCAGGCTGTTGTAGCGCACGGCGTAGGCGGTGAGCTTGGGGTTGCCCGTCTGCTCAAGGTGGGCGCAGAGGCGCTCCAGCTCGAGGAAGGAGAGATCCGTGGGGCGGCGGTCGATGAGCAGCATCAGCTTCGGGTCCTCGTTGAGCTCGCGCAGCTGCAGCGTGGCGAAGGGGGTGTTGGCGGTGTTCTCGGAGCTGGCGGGGTCGAAGCGCAGGTCGCGTCCGTCGAGCAGAATCCAGCCCTCGTTGCCGGCGGGGCGGTAGGCCTGGGCGGCGAAGATGCGGCGGTATTCGCGGCGGTCGCGATCGAGGAAGGAGAGGGTGAGGCCGTAGGCGCGGTTCGTGAAGGTGCTGTAGCGGTTCATGAACCAGATGCGGCCGACGGGGCGGTTGTCGAAGCTGACACTGGTGGTGGCGCCGATGCGGTCGGCGGAGGCGCGGGTGGATTCCTTCCTGAAGCGGAGCTGGTCCTTGAGGTTTCGGGAGTGCTCGACGGAGGCGGGCACGATGCTGGAGTTCAGGTACCAGGAACCGGCGCAGCAGAGGACGCCGACCACCCAGATTGGGGCGGTGATGCGGCCCAGGCTCACGCCGGCGGCGCGCAGGGCCGTGAACTCGTGCTTCCTGTGCATCTGGCCCAGGACGTAGAGGAGGGACACCAGCAGGGTGAGCGGCAGGAGGAGGGCGAGATAGCTGGGGATGCTGACGCCGAAGAAGATGGCGATGTCGCCTAAGCTGGCATCCGCCTCGAGGAGGTCGGGCAGCTGGTTGTACACCTCGTTGATGAGAATGATGCCCAGCAGGGCGGCCAGCACCAGCACGATGAGCTGGAACCATTCGCGGAGAAGGTATCTGTCGAACGTGTGCACGGCGTGAGGTAAGGGGGAAAGGGGGCCGGGGGAAAGAGGAAAGGCAAGGATGTCGGATGTCGGAGGACGGACCTCTGAGGCGGGAGGGGCGGATATCGGATGTCGGAGCTCGGACATAGGAGGTCGGAGAATCGGAGGAAGGAGCACGCGGATGCCGGATGTCGCCCTCCTACGCTGCTTTGGCAGCTGCGGCGGGTACGGCTGCGCCGGCAGGCATTACAAGGGGCGCGGTGAATTCCAATCCGGATACACTTGATTTTGGGCGGGGGCGTGTAAGTTGGTGGAGTGTGCAGCCGCACCTTCGCCCCACCCGGGGTGCAGACACGCCTGGCGCACTCAAAACTCAAACAACCACTCACATGATCCTTATCTGGGTATCGCTCATCATAGTTCCGCTCCTGTTCGGGCTTTACGCGCAGTACCGCGTGTCGAGCGCCTATAACAAGAACGTGCAGATCCCGTCCCGCGGTCACATCACGGGCAGGGAGGCCGCCGACGCCGTCATGCGTCGCGCCGGCATCTTCGACGTGGAGATCGTGGAGATCGAGGGCCACCTGACCGACCACTACGATCCCACGCAGAAGCGCCTGGCGCTGTCCTCGGAAAACTTCCGCGGCACGAGCCTCGCCGCCCTGGGCGTGGCCGCCCACGAGGCCGGCCATGCCATCCAGCACAAGGTGGGCTACAGCATGATGAAGGTGCGCCAGGTCCTGGTGCCCGCCGTCCAGCTGGCTTCCCCCGTGGCCTGGTTTGTCACCAGCTTCGGCATCCTGCTGGCCGTGCTGCTGGCCAACAAGGCGTTCGGCATCCTCATGCTCCAGCTCGGCGTCGCCGCGCTGAGTGCCATCGCCCTGTTCCAGTTCGTGACGCTGCCCGTCGAGTTTGATGCGAGCCGCCGCGCCAAGGCCGAGCTCGTGGGCCTGGGCATCGTCGACCGCGACGAGATGCCCGGCGTGCACGAGACCCTCGATGCCGCCGCGCTCACCTACGTGGCCGCCTTCGTCTCGACGATCGGCAGCCTGCTCTACCTGCTCCTGCAGCTCGCCGGCCTCAGCGGCAGCCGCGACGAGGAGTGAGCCGGCTGCGTATCCGACAATTGACTACAAAAGGGGCCCGGCTTGGATGCCGGGCCCCTTTTTTTCTCAGTCCATCCTGAACACGCGGCGCAACTCGTCGAGCGCCTCGTCGGGCATGGGCACGAGCGGCCCGATGGGGCGGCTCATGAGCAGGGCCTCGGCGGTCGCCTCGAGCACCTCGAGGCGGTCGAAGGCGTCGAGCAGGTCGCGGCCGACCACGAGTGCGCCCTCGTTCTCGATGAGGACCACGGGGCACTTGCCGAGCGAAACCTGGGCGGCGATCTCCGCGGCCTGGCGCACGATGCAGGCGAAGGGCAGGCGGGGCACCTCGCGCAACACGATGTAGCTTTCCGGGATGGTGCGTGAGCTCAGGCGGCCCTCGGTCATGCAGAAGGCGCTGGCGTGCGCGGGCTGGGCGTTGATGACGGCGCCGACCTCGGGATTGTTCCGCAGGATGAGGGCGTGCAGCAGGGCCGCGCGGCTGGGCACCTTGCCCTCCTCGCAGGCGCCGAGGCGGGCGCGCACGAGGCCCTGGGACGTGAGCTCCAGGCGGTCGCGGCGGCGCGGGGTGACGAGGAACTCCTCGCCATCGAGGCGCGTGGAGAAGGCGCCGGCCGTGCTGATGAGCAGGCGCTGGCGATAGGCGCGCTGGATGAAGTCGCAGATCTGGGCACGCAGGGCGCGTTCCTTGTTGGAGGGCTCGCGTGCGGGCATGCTCCCGAAGGACGGGACGGGCTGCTCACGCAGGGCCTCGGCGGGCACGGTCTTGATCGGGCCGAGGGCGCCTGCCTTCACGAGCGTCTGGGCGACGAACTCGAGGGTCTCGAAACGCTGGAAGGCCTCCTTGAGGTCGCGGCCGCCGATGACGACGCCGTGGTTCTCGAGCATCACGCAATCCGCGCCCTGGGAGAAGGTCTCGGCGATGTTGCGGCCGAGTTCCTCGGTGCCGGGGCAGGCGTAGGGGGCGTAGGCCACCTTGCCGCACACCTCGAAGGCGTGGGCCTGCACGCGCGTGTCGGGCAGCAGGCGGCAGATCGAGAAGGCGACGAGCGCACCCGGGTGGGCGTGCACGATGGCCTTGATGTCGGGGCGGGCCTTGTAGATCTCGCGATGGAAGGGGAATTCAGAGGAGGGCGGATGGATGCCGACGCGCGTGCCGTCCGGCTGCATGCACACGATGTCGCCCGGGGTGAGGCGGCCCTTGTCGACGCGGGACGGAGTGATCCAGATGCCGCCATCGGGATCGAGGATCGAGAGATTGCCTCCCGACGTGGTGGTCATGCGATAGCGGTAGATCCGCTGCATGGTGTTAACCAGTTCTTCGCGAGGATGTAGCCAGTTGGTTTCCATAGGAAGGCCCGCATCTTCCCCCATTGGGAAGGTGGAATCGAGCCTATTGGAGGTTAACGAAAACCGAACAGTACGATTGTCGGGCAAATGCCGTGCGGTGTGTTCGCCTAGCGGCCAGGAGGCTGGTTCGAGAGGGACTGGTGCTGCTTGCGGTACTCGCCGGGCGAGTTGCCGGTGGTGCGCTTGAAGAGCACGCACATGTACTCCACGTGCTCGAAGCCCGTGAGCTCGGCGATTTTCTTCAGGGGAAAGTCGGTCTCGACCAGCAGTTGCTTGATCTTGCCCACCTGCACGCGGCGGATCTCGGCGTGCGGGGAGCGGCCGAGGTGCTGGCGGAATTTCTTCTCGAGCAGGCTGCGCGAGGCGGAGGCGTGATGGATGACCTGGTCGACGGTGATGCCGCTGCAGGCGTGCTCGCGGATGTAGGCGAGGGCGGAGGCCATGCTGCGGTCCTGGATGGCGAGCAGGTCGGTGGACTGGCGCGTGACCACGCCGAGCGGGTCGATGCGGATGTCCATCTGCTCGATGGGCTGGCCGGCGATCAGGCGCGACATCAGCTCGGCGGCGAGGTAGCCGGATTGGAAGGGGTTGGGGGCGACCGAGGAGAGGGACGGGTAGGCGAGATCGCAGCGGATGGCGTCGTTGTTCACGCCGAGGATGGCGACTTCCTCGGGGACCAGCAGCTTGGCCATGCTGGCGGCGGTGAGCAGCTGCAGGGCGCGCATGTCGTTGCAGGCCATGATGC